>CAJLUP010000030.1 GCA_905209865.1 uncultured Lachnospiraceae bacterium | reverse complement strand
CCTATGTGGAATTAAACGGGAAAAAGGAAACGGTTCATGTAAAAAATACGGGAAGATGTGCGGAACTTCTCCGCCCCGGAGCAGATATTTATGTGCAGGAAAGTGATAATCCGTCCCGAAAAACGAAGTGGGATCTGATCGCTGTAGAGAAGAACGGCAAGATGATCAATATGGACTCGCAGATACCGAATAAAGTTGTGAAAGAGTGGATTGAAAAGGGAAATCTGTTTGAGAATGTAAGTCTGCTCCGGCCGGAAACGGTTTATAAAAATTCGCGGTTTGACTTGTATGCAGAAGCAAAAGACCAGGAAACCGGAAAGATGCGGAAGATATTCATCGAAGTGAAAGGCGTTACGCTGGAAGAAGACGGAGTGTGCCGCTTTCCAGATGCGCCCAGCGAACGGGCAGTGAAACATTTAGAAGAACTGATCGAGGCGAAGAAAGAAGGCTATGAGTCCTATGTGTTTTTTGTGATCCAGATGAAAGGCGTGCGTTATTTTACTCCCAATATAGATACTCACCCTGCGTTTGCAGAGGCGCTTCGCAAGGCGGCGAAAGAGGGGGTAAATATTTTAGCGTATGATTGTCAAGTGTCAGAAGATACGATTGAGGTGAGAGATCCGGTCGAGATCGTTTTAGGAGAACCGATCCTGAAAGAAGCCGTTTCGCCTCTTGTGAAATGGTTTCGTGAAAACAAGAGGGATCTTCCGTGGAGGAAAAGAATCAATGCTTATCGCGTGTGGATTTCAGAAATTATGCTTCAGCAGACGAGAGTGGAGGCGGTAAAACCGTATTATGAGCGATTTTTAAAAGAACTTCCTGATGTAAGCGCGCTTGCGTCTGTTGAGGAAGACAGGCTTTTGAAACTTTGGGAAGGGTTAGGATATTATAACCGAGCCCGGAATCTGAAAGCGGCGGCATGTCAGATCATGGAGCAATATGAGGGAGAATTTCCTTCAACATATGAGGAAATTCGTTCGCTGAAAGGAATCGGAGCTTATACAGCAGGGGCGGTCGGATCTTTTGTATACGGGATCCCGAAGCCGGCTGTTGATGGAAACGTGCTTCGGGTAGCGGCGCGGCTTACTGCAGACACAGACGATATCGGGCAGGCGGCGACAAGAGCGAAAGTGGAAGCGTTGATCGAGGAAGTGATCCCGAGGGAAGCGCCGGGAGATTTTAACCAGGGTCTGATCGAGTTGGGAGCGATTGTCTGCGTTCCGAATGGAGAACCAAAGTGCGGAATCTGCCCGCTTAACGAGTTGTGCAGAGCGCATAAGCAAGGGAGAGAAATGGATTTTCCGGTAAAGAAAAAGGCGAAAGAGAGGCGGATCGAGCAGAGAACGGTATTTCTTTTTCGAGATAATGAAAAAGTAGCTATTCGAAAAAGACCTGACAAAGGGCTGCTCGCCGGAATGTATGAATTCCCAAATGTGAAAGACAGACTGGCGCTTGAAGAAGTGATCGCATATGCACGGAAATTGGGACTGACTCCGGTGCGTGTGAAGCCGGCGGGAAAGGCGAAACATGTTTTCAGTCATGTAGAATGGCATATGACAGGATATGAAATTTTTGTAGATGAACTGGAAAAAGCGGCGGAACAGAATGCAGAACGTGTACAGAAAGCGGGAATCCTTTTTGTGAAACTGAAACAATTAGAAGAAACGTATGCCATGCCTTCGGCATTTGATAAATTTGTAGAGCACACTCGGTTTTCTTGAAATGTGTAAAATACTGTGGTAAACTGTTTCATATGTATTGAAGGAAGTCAGAACAGACAGGAGTGCACTTGAAATGAAAGAAAAAGAACAGATCTCAAGACAGCAGCAAAAATCCCGTGAAACGAAAGAGAAGATATTTAATGCGGCGAAACGTATTTTGCAGAAGGGCGGGTATGAGGAACTGTCGATTAAAAATATATGTGAAGAAGCAGGCGTCTCTAATGGGAGTTTTTATCATCACTTTAAGACAAAGGATGATCTTCTTTCTTATTATATTGAAGACCAGCCGCAGATTGAACCGAATCTTCTGGATTTCCCCGATAATGCGAAAGCGGTCAAAGACGGCATTATCCAGGTTTATCTGAATTATGTCAAATATTGCCGCGAGCTCGGAGTGGAATTTATGTCTGGTTATTATGATACGAAAAATCAGGCGTTAAATGCAGATATTCGTACGGAGCGCCCTTACCCGATCGTGACGGTCAGAACTTATGTTGAAAAAGCGGTGCAGGCAGGCGTTGTGACGCTGAAAGAACCAATCGAGGAATTTACGACAGATATCAGGATGATCGTTATCGGAAATGTATTTGAGTGGTGTATCAAACATGGTAAAGCGGATTTTGAAGGAAATATGAGTCGGTCACTTGGACATTATCTTGACGGGGTGATCTGCGAAGCAGGAGATTAATGAAAGTAAGAACGTGATGAAAACGAAAAGAAAAAGGAACGTGGAAGAACGAAAAAAGAGATAAAAGAATGGATAGAGAATATGATTTTATTATAAACCCAAAAGCGCGTTCCGGGATGGGCATGAAAACATGGCAGAAGATAGAAGAGAAACTGAAAGCAGAGAAGGTTCCATATCGGGCGCATCTGACCCGAAGAAGGGGTCATGCAGGGAAGCTGGCACGACAGATCACGGAAGATGGGGAAAAACACATTCTTGTCGTTTTGGGCGGCGACGGGACGGTTAATGAAGTTGTGAATGGAATCTGTCAGTTAGATCAAACGACGTTTGGGTATATTCCGATTGGTTCAAGCAATGATTTTGCGCGGGGATTAAAACTGGAGAAAGATCCGATGAAGGCGCTTCATTCGATTTTGCATCCGAAGAAGGTGATCGCCGCAGATGTCGGACAGATTTCACGAGAAGGAAAGCGACGGAGATTTATTGTAAGCGCGGGAATGGGATTTGATGCAGGTGTCTGTCATGAGGTGTGCGTCTCGCAATGGAAGAAGCGTCTGAATAAGATCGGACTTGGGAAATTAAGTTATGCGGTAGTTGCTCTTGATAGGCTGAGGAAAGATAAACCGGTAAAAATAACGATAACTTTGCCGGATGGCAGGGAAAAAATCTTTGAGAAGACTCTTTTTGCAGCGTTTATGAATCTGCCTTATGAAGGAGGCGGCTTTCAGTTTGCACCTGAGGCATCGGTGACTGACGGCTGTCTTGATCTTGTCGTGGCGCACCATATGTCGCCTGTCAAAGCAGTGTGGCTGCTTCCGAGAGCATTTTTTGGAAAACATACGAAAGCGAAAGAGATTGCGGTTATAAGGAGTCCTTTCGTATCGGTCAGGGCGGAGAGGAGCCTTCCGATCCATACGGACGGAGAGGCAGCGTTTTCCCGGAAGGAGGCGGCTGCGGAGATCCTGAACGAAAAACTGGATGTCATTGTAGGATGAGAGAAGAGAGAAAATTTAATAAATGTTTCCTAAATGTTTTATGAAGAAGGTTGTTGTACTTTTTAAATCGTGCTATAATCGTTGCAATCGTAAAAATCAAAAGATTGCAAATGAAAAGGGGCAGTCATATAATGGGCAGAAAAGAAAGAAAAAAATTCGGAAGCTGGCTGAAGAAGTATAAACATGCATGGGTGTTTTTGTATATCTTTATATATATGCCATGGTTTTTGTTTTTGGAAAAACATGTGACGACAGATTATCATGTCATTCAGACACAGTTTGACGAGTGGATTCCGTTTGTTGAATATTTTATTATCCCGTATCTGATGTGGTTCGCGTTTATAGCGGCTGCGTTTTTGTATTTTTTCTTCACAGACGTACCGGGATTTTATAAAATGGCGAAGTTTATGTTTACCGGAATGACCATTTTTTTGATCATATCGACAGTATTTCCGAACGGGCAGGATCTTCGCCCGGTCGTATTCGAGAGAGACAATATCTTTGTAGACATGGTGCGGATGCTGTATCGCGCGGATACATGTACGAATGTATTTCCAAGTCTGCATGTATTCAATTCGCTGAGTGTATGTATCGCGATCCACGAAAGTGAGAAGCTCAAAGAGCATAAAGCGGTCTGTAACACGGCGTATATTTTGGCGGGGCTGATCATTCTTGCAACGATGTTTTTGAAACAGCATTCTGTGCTGGACGTATTTGGTGCGGCATTTATGGCGTATATTCTTTATAGATTTGTTTATGCATCGGAAAAGAAAACGGTGTCTCAGTTTTCAAAACAAAAATTTTCAAAACAGAAACGGATTGCCGCACAGAATAAATAGCGGCGTGATAAGAAAGCCGGACTCATTAAGAGAACGCTTTCGATAAAAAAGAGAAATGAGAGGAAATGAACATTATGAGAAAAGTTATGCTTACAGGTGACCGTCCGACGGGAAAACTTCATGTCGGACATTATGTAGGATCACTGAGAAGACGTGTAGAACTTCAGAACACAGGTGATTTTGATGATATATTTATTATGATCGCGGACGCGCAGGCGCTGACGGATAATGCGGATAACCCGGAGAAGGTGCGCCAGAATATTATCGAGGTGGCGCTGGATTATCTTGCGTGTGGACTTGATCCTGAGAAGTCAACTCTTTTTATTCAGTCACAGATCCCGCAGTTGTGCGAACTGTCATTTTATTATATGAATCTTGTGACGGTGTCCAGACTGCAGAGAAATCCTACAGTTAAGACTGAGATTAAAATGCGGAATTTTGAAACGAGTATTCCGGTCGGATTTTTCACATATCCGATCAGTCAGGCGGCGGACATTACAGCGTTTAAGGCTACAACTGTTCCTGTCGGGGAAGATCAGATGCCGATGATCGAGCAGACAAAAGAGATCGTGCATAAGTTTAATTCCGTATATGGAGAAACGTTAGTAGATCCGAAGATCCTTCTCCCGGAAAATCAGGCATGTCTGCGTCTTCCGGGAATCGACGGAAAGGCAAAAATGAGTAAATCGCTTGGAAACTGTATTTATCTGTCGGAGGAGCCGGAAGAAATCAAAAAGAAAGTATTCAGCATGTTTACAGATCCGACGCATATTCGTGTGGAAGATCCGGGAAAACTGGAAGGAAATACAGTGTTTACTTATCTTGATGCATTTTGCAAACAGGAACATTTTGCAGAATTCCTTCCGGAATATGCAAACCTTGATGAGCTGAAGGAGCATTATCAGCGCGGTGGGCTCGGAGATATGAAAGTGAAACGTTTTCTGAACAACGTGCTTCAGGCTGAGTTGGAGCCGATCAGAAACCGGAGAAAAGAATTCAGTAAAGATATTCCTGCGGTTTATGAGATGCTTAAAAAAGGAAGCGAGAAAGCGGAAGCGGTTGCGGCTCAGACACTTGCGGAAGTAAAAGCTGCGATGAAGATTAATTATTTTGATGATAAGGAATTGATTCAGATGCAGTCGGAGCAGTTCGCAGAGTAAGGAGATGTGCAAGAACGTTTTCGATTTTATGAATGAAAAATTCTGAAATGATGAAAAACTCGGGATGTGATATTCCGAGTTTTTTTTGGCGATGGCGATGAGCCAAAGTCCGGGCTTGCCCGAGACCTTGGTGAGTGTAAATAGATTGAAACAAAAAAAGATGCCGCTTATACGACATCTTTTTAATGACGTGCGATAGAAGATTCGAACTCCCGACCTTCTGGTCCGTAGCCAGACGCTCTATCCAGCTGAGCTAATCGCACATTTGCTGTTTCGTTCACAGCGAAGCTTATTATAGTATACTTTTAGATATATGTCAATGCTTTTTTAAAATAAATTTTAAAAATGTATCAATTAGAAATTTATAAACAATGAGGGAAAGTGTGTATTTGTAAATTGTAAATTTATAATACTGTCTGCGGGTGGAATAATCGGTCCATATCTTCTGGGAGAGGGGCGGTAAATGTCATTTCTTTTCCGGTTATCGGATGGAGAAAGCGAAGGCGATGAGAGTGAAGCGCCTGCCGTCTGATCAGTTCCATATCCGGGTTGTAAAGATAATCTCCGATCAAAGGAAAACCAAGATGTTTCATATGGACGCGGATCTGGTGTGTGCGTCCGGTCTCCAGGATCAAAGAAACGAGGGAAAGTCCGTTTTGTTCAAAAACTGAGCGGTAATGGGTAACTGCCCGTTCTCCGTTTTCGAAATCAATCTTCCTTTCGATGAGGGAACTTCCGGTGCGTCCGATAGGAGCATCTATTGTTCCTTCGGAAGGAGTGACATGTCCGCGTACAACAGCAAGATATTCTCGTTCAATCTGATGTTTTGCTGTCATGTCAGATAAGATGCTGGAGCTGACCATATGTTTCGCCACGACGGTCAGACCGGAAGTATCCCTGTCAAGACGGTTTGTGCATCGGAAGATGAAAGGTTTGTTTTGTTGTTCATAATACCACATCAGTGCGTTTGCAAGAGAATTGCGGTAATTGTTGAGCGAGGGATGGATTGGCATTTTGGCCGCTTTATTAATGATGATGATATCTTCATCTTCGTAAATAATATCGATCGGCAGATTGACCGCAGGGATATTCGGGGAGGAAGTCTCCTCCTGAATGCGGACGGTCAGCACATCTCCTGCCTGAAGTGTTGTCCGCATATAAGACCATTCTCCATTTTTTAAAATGCTTTCAGGCATCTTTTTAAGGAGGGTCAGGTTTTGCATGGAATATCCGTGCTTCCGAAGGAAACTGTCAATGCGGGTATTCTGTTCTTTATCGGTTATGTTATAAGTGATCGTACGTTCCATAATCTCTCCGTTTCGTTTTTGGCGCGCGAAATAAGGCGCATTTTCCGCCGGTCCGGTTTTGCAGATCTATTCTTAATATTACGGCGGTTCAGTCATACATTATAACAAAGATTTACAAAGCAGGTCAATCGGGCGATCTAAGGCGTTATGCAGCAAGGTTTAAACGGATGTAAAGGACTGATGCAAAATAGATGAGACTGCCGTGAAGTGGCTGTGCAAAGTTCAAAGTTCATGAGAAAAGGTGGAATGGAAAGTGTGTGTGTGGTAAACTATGTGTGATGCCGTTTATGGCTTAATTTAAAGAGAGGATCAAGATAAATGGATATCAATCAAAAACTGACAGAAGAACTTGACGTGAACCGCTGGCAGATCGATGCGGCGGTGAATTTGATCGATGAAGGGAATACGATCCCTTTCATATCAAGATATAGAAAAGAAGTGACAGGATCACTTAATGATGAGCAGCTTAGAAAGCTTCATGAACGACTTCTCTATCTGCGTAATCTGGAAGAGAAGAAAGAGCAGGTGATCTCAAGCATCGAAGAACAGGGAAAGATGACTGAGGAATTAAAAGAAAAGATTCTTGCAGCAGAAACTCTTGTGACGGTTGAAGATCTGTACCGCCCGTATCGTCCGAAACGGCGTACAAGGGCGACGATTGCGAAAGAAAAGGGGCTTGAGCCTTTGGCGGCGTATCTGATGCTGCAGCAGGCAAAAGAGCCTTTGGAAGAAACGGCAAAGCAGTATCTTTCGGAAGAAAAAGAAGTGAAGACGGCGGAAGAGGCGATCGCCGGAGCAAAAGATATTATTGCAGAGATCATTTCTGATAATGCAGATTACCGTACATGGATCAGAAAAGCGACAATGAAAAAAGGAAAAGTCAGCTCTGTGGCGAAAGATCCCGAGGCGGAATCTGTTTACGAGATGTATTATGAGTTTGAAGAATCTGCCGAAAAGCTGGCGGGACATAGAATTCTTGCGTTGAATCGGGGCGAGAAGGAAAAGATACTGACGGTCAAAGTAGAAGCGCCGGAGGAAGAGATCCTGCGGTATTTAGAGAAAAAAACGATTGTAAAAGACAATCCGTATACAACTCCGGTATTAAAAGATGTTATTGAGGACAGCTACAAACGGCTGATCGAGCCGGCAATCGAGAGGGAGATCCGAAATGAACTGACAGAGAAGGCAGAAGACGGCGCGATTGATGTGTTTGGAAAAAACCTGCATCAGCTTCTCATGCAGCCGCCAATCGCGGGAAAAGTAGTGCTTGGATGGGATCCTGCCTTTCGTACAGGATGTAAACTGGCGGTTGTTGATCCGACAGGAAAAGTGATCGGAACGACAGTGATCTATCCGACGGCGCCGACAACTCCGCAGAAGATCAAAGCGAGCAAAGATCTTCTGAAAAAAATCATTCCGAAGTATCATATTTCACTTATTTCGCTTGGAAACGGAACGGCCTCCCGTGAGTCGGAGCAGTTTATTGTGGAACTTTTAAAAGAGATTCCGGAGCAGGTCCAGTATGTGATCGTCAATGAAGCCGGGGCTTCGGTTTATTCGGCAAGCAAGCTGGCAAGCGAAGAGTTTCCGAAATTTGACGTAGGACAAAGAAGCGCTGCGTCGATTGCGAGAAGGCTTCAGGATCCTTTGGCAGAGCTTGTGAAGATCGATCCGAAATCGATCGGGGTCGGACAGTATCAGCATGATATGAATCAGAAAAAGTTAGGGGAAAAACTCGGAGGAGTCGTAGAAGACTGCGTCAATAAAGTGGGTGTTGATTTGAACACGGCGTCAGCTCCTCTTTTGGCATATATTTCCGGTATCAGTTCGGCAATCTCCAAAAATATTGTCGCTTACAGGGAAGAACATGGCAGATTTACGAGCAGGAGAGAACTTCTGAAAGTGCCTAAGCTTGGACCGAAAGCGTTTGAACAGTGCGCGGGATTTATGAGGATCCGCGACGGGGAGAATCCGCTTGACGGGACAGGCGTTCATCCTGAGTCGTATGAAGCGGCGAAAAATCTGCTGCAAAAGCAGGGGTATTCCCCGGAAGATGTGGCGGCGCATAAGCTGGCAGGATTGTCGCTTACGATCAAGGATTATAAAGCGTTGGCAGAAGAACTCGGCATCGGAGAGATTACTTTGCGTGATATTGTAAAAGAGTTGGAAAAGCCTGCCCGCGATCCCCGTGATGAGATGCCGAAGCCGATCCTGAGAACGGATGTGCTGGAAATGAAAGATCTCAAAGAAGGCATGGTATTGAAGGGGACGGTGCGAAACGTTATTGACTTTGGTGTATTTGTGGATATCGGAGTTCATCAGGATGGACTTGTGCATATTTCTCAGATTACAGACCGGTATATTAAACATCCTTTGGAGGCGGTAAGCGTCGGCGACATCGTGGACGTAAAAGTTATGAGTGTCGATATGAAGAAGAAACGAATCCAGCTTACGATGAGAGGAATTTCTTAGGAAGATCTTAAAAAAAGAAGATTAAGAAAAAGATGCAGGAAAACAGCAGGAGGTATAAAAATGGCAAAATACAGACATATTGTTTTTGATGTAGACGGAACGTTGATCGATACACGGGACTGCATTTTGTATTCGCTGCAGGAAATGCTTGAGGCAGTGAAAGGGGAACATTATGAGATTGAAGATCTGAAATTTGTTTTGGCAAATACATCAGTGAAAAATATGTATCTTCTTGGAGTGGAAGAAGAAAAGATTCCAGCTGCGGTTGAGATGTGGGTGGAGAATGAAGAAAAAAATATTGATATGATCCGTATTTTTGACGGCATCGAAGAGCTTTTGGCTAAATTAGAAGCGGCAGGCTGTACGTTCGGTATCGTGACATCCAGAACCCATGCGGAGCTTGAACTTGTGTTTGACTGGCTTCCGATCAGAAAATATTTTTCTGTGTATATTTGCGCGGATGATACAAAGGAACATAAACCGGCGGCAGAACCTTTGATAAAATATATGGAACTGACCGGAGCAAAAAAGGAAGAAACAGTTTATATCGGCGACAGTGGATCGGATATGGGATGTGCGGCTAACGCCGGAGTTGACGGTATTCATGCGATATGGGGTGCGCCGGAGACAGAGGCGGCGGGAACGTATTGTGCAGAAAAACCGGAACAAATAGAGAAGATTATTTTGTGAGGCGGATTTCTTGAATCGTGGGGACGGATTTGTTATGATGATAAAGAAATCGGTTATAATACCGCAGGAACATCATAGTAACAATAGAGAAGGCAGAAACAGCAGAGAAAGGGAATAAAAATATGAAAATCGGAATCGGAAATGACCATTCGGCATTAGAATTGAAAGCGGAAATCATTGATTTCCTGAAAGAAAAGGGACATGAAGTAGTAGATTACGGAACAGATTCAAGCGAAAGCTGTGATTACCCGATCTACGGAGAAATCGTGGCAAGAGCCGTTGCTTCAGGGGAAGTAGAGCAGGGAATTTTGATCTGTGGAACAGGACTTGGCATTTCCCTTGCAGCGAATAAAGTGAAAGGAATCCGCGCGGCAGTGTGCAGCGAGCCGTTTACGGCAAAAATGGCGAGAGCACATAATAACTGCAATATTCTTGCCTTTGGAGCGCGTGTCGTTGGAGCGGAGCTTGCGAAAATGATCGTAGAGACATGGCTGAACACGGAGTTTGAAGGCGGACGTCATCAAAGAAGAGTAGATCTGATCACGGCGATCGAGGAGAAATAAGCATGCAGTCCTATCATTTGACACAATGGGTATTGTTTTTCTTTATTTACAGCTTCATTGGATGGGTGTGGGAATGCTGCTTTGTTTCGGTGAGAAAACATCGGTGGGTGAACCGGGGATTTATGTACGGGCCGATGCTTCCTATTTATGGCTTCGGCGCGCTTACTGTTCTGGTGAGTACGATCAAAGTCAGAGATAATATTGCGCTGATCTTCCTTTTCGGAATGTTGGGCGCAACATTGCTGGAATATGTCACAGGGGCGGTTATGGAACGGATGTTTAATGTAAAATATTGGGATTACAGTAATCAGAAGTTCAATTTAAACGGATATATCTGCCTTACGTCATCTTTGGGCTGGGGACTTTTTTCGGTGCTTCTTGTCAAAGTTGTGCATGTGCCGATCGAAGAGGCAGTAATGAAGATTCCGCTGCTTGTTACGGAGATTATCACTTTTGCCTTGACGGCTGTGGCTGCTGTAGATGTGACGCAGTCCTTCAATGATGCGATGGATCTCAAGAGAATTCTTGCACAGCTTGAAGAGAGCAAGAAGCAGATCAAGAAGATGCAGGAGAAACTCAAACTTGCTTCCGAGGAATTTATTGAAGATTACCGCCAGCGCGCGGATGAATTTGTAGAAGACTATCGTCAGCGCGCGGAGGAACGAATGGAAGATTATCGTCAGCGCGCAGAAGGCATGATGGAAGATTACAGACGTTTGACAGAGGAACATATGGACGGATACCGCCAGCGCGCAGAAGAGATGGTGGAAGAATATAAAGAAGAAGTGAAAGTCAGGGAGAAAGAGCGCAGCGAGCGGAGACGTTCCCGCAAAGAGGCGTATTTGGAGCGGGTCAACGCAAGGCGAGAAGAGAGACGCCGTCTGCTTGCAAGATTATCAGACCGAGTGGAACTGTTGATGAAGGAAGAGTTTTCTTCGAAAGTTGACGAACTGATCGGGGAAGATAAGCGGGAAGAATATACAGAGATTCAGAAAAATATTTCCCGTGAGATGACGAAGATGCATGACCGGACGGACAGAAGTTATCTTCATGCAGCCAGACATTTGAAAGGCAATCCGACGGCGGTATCGAAACGTTTCTCCGAAGCTCTTGCTGAACTGAGAAAATATATGGATGAAAAATGAAAGCAGAGGGATACAGAAGATGACGAAAAAGCAGCGTGCGTTACAGGTAATCCAAAGGCTGAAAGAAGAATATCCGGAAGCCGGATGTACGCTTGACTATGATCAGGCATGGAAATTGCTCGTCAGTGTGCGTCTTGCGGCACAATGTACAGATGCCAGAGTCAATGTGGTAGTGGAAGGATTGTATGAAAAATATCCGACTGTGGAAGCGTTGGCGGAGGCAGATGTTGATGATATTGAGAAGATCGTACGCCCGTGCGGACTTGGCAGAAGTAAGGCGCGTGATATCAGCGGATGCATGAAGATGATCCGAGACGAGTATGACGGGAAAGTGCCGGATGACTTTGACGCATTGATGAAACTTCCCGGAGTCGGAAGAAAAAGCGCGAATCTGATCATGGGAGATGTGTTTGGGAAACCGGCGATCGTAACAGATACACATTGTATTCGGATTGTAAATCGTATCGGACTTGTGGACGGGATAAAAGAACCGAAAAAGGTTGAGATGGCATTGTGGAAGATCATTCCGCCGGAAGAGGGAAGCGATTTTTGCCACAGACTTGTCTTCCACGGAAGAGAGGTGTGCACGGCGAGGACAAAACCTTATTGCGATAAATGTTGCCTTGCGGATATTTGTAAGAAAAACGGAGTTTGATAAAAAAGAAAAAGAGGAGGCAGAAAATGAAAAGCTTAAAGTTAAGAGATGATTTTTACTGGACAGGAATTATTGACGATCAGCTCAGAGTATTTGATATTATCATGTATACGGAATTTGGTACGACTTATAATTCCTATGTGATGAAAGCAGGAGATAAGACAGTTCTTTTTGAGACTGCAAAAGCAAAGTTTTTTGATGAGTATTTAGAACATCTTCAAGAAGTGATCGATGTTCGGAAAATAGACTACCTTGTTGTAAGTCATACAGAACCGGATCATGCCGGAAGCGTGGAGCGCCTTCTCGATTATAGTCCGCAGATGAAAATAATCGCTACAGGATGCGCCCTCGGTTTCCTGAAAGAGATCGTAAATCGGGACTTTGTCGGAATTCCTGCAAGGGATAAGGAGAAGATGACAATCGGAAACAAGACGCTTCAGTTCTTGTTCGTTCCGAATCTTCATTGGCCGGATACGATGTATACGTTTATCGAGGAAGAGCAGATCTTGGTGACATGTGATTCCTTTGGTTCTCATTATTGTCTGCCGGAAGTTGTATCCAGCGAAATTAAGAATGAGGCAGATTATCAGAGTGCCTTGAAATATTATTATGATTGTATTATCGGACCGTTCAAGCCGTTTATGCTTAAGGCTCTTGATCGTGTCGAGACGATGGATATTTCCATGATCTGTACAGGACACGGTCCGGTTTTAGTAGGGGATCGTATTCAGCAGGTTATGAAACAATACAGAGAATGGTCGACGGTGATAAATCCGAATGAGAAAAAAACGGTTATCATTCCGTATGTAAGTGCGTATGGCTATACGAAAATGCTTGCTGAAAAAATAGCGGAAGGAGTCAAAGACAGCGGCGATCTTGACGTCAGATCTTACGATATGGTCGAGGCGGATGCAGAGAAAGTGAATGAAGAGCTGTTGTTTGCGGACGGAATCCTGCTCGGAACACCGACGATTGTCGGAGAGGCGCTCAAACCAATCTGGGATCTGACGCTTGCGATGTTCCCGGCGACTCACGGTGGAAAATACGCCGGTGCATTCGGAAGTTACGGTTGGAGCGGAGAAGGTGTTCCGAATATTACGCAGCGTTTGAAACAACTGAAAATGAAAGTGTCGGAAGGATTCCGAGTGCGGTTTAAACCATCTGAGGCAGATCTTGTAAGCGCTTACGAGTACGGGTATCAGTTCGGATGTATCGTGCAGAACAAGGAGCCTGTAAAACCGAAGAAGAAAGGTGCAAGAACGCTTGTGAAATGTCTTGTCTGCGGAGAAATCTTTGATTCTTCGATCGAGATATGTCCGGTGTGCGGCGTTGGAAAAGAGAATTTTATAGAAGTGGAAGCCGAAGAGAATGTAGTTTTGAATAATACAGATGAATATTATGTTATTCTTGGAAACGGAACGGCAGGCTTTAATGCGGCGAAAGCAATAAGAGAACGTGATAAGACCGGCGCGGTAACAGTAATCTCGAACGAGGAGTATCCGGCATATAATCGTCCGATGCTGACAAAATCCATCGTGGCAGGTCTGAGCGCAGAGCAGATCGCGATTGCAGATCCGTCATGGTATGAAGAAAATAAAGTATTCCAAATGCTTGGAAAGAATGTAGAGTCTGTTGATGAGAATGGCGGAGAAGTGATTCTTGACAGCGGAGAGAAAATACACTTTACAAGGCTGATCTATGCTCTTGGAAGCGAGTGCTTTATTCCTCCGATCGAAGGAAAAACGCTTCCGGAAGTTGTTGCCATCCGTCGCCTTTCTGATGTGGAAAAACTGGAAAAGATGATGGAGAATGCATCGAAAGCAGTTGTGATCGGAGGCGGAGTTCTCGGATTGGAAGCTGCATGGGAACTGAAAAAAGCAGGTATCGATGTGCAGGTATTGGAGGCAGCTCCGATTCTGATGGGACGTCAGCTTGATGAAAATGCTTCGGATATCCTGAAAGCATTTGCAGAAAAAAGCGGAGTTAAGATCAGTACGGGTGTTTCTGTGGAAGCAGTCGAAGGAGAAGAACATGTGTCCGGCGTTCGTTTGGCTGACGGCAGAGTGATCCCGGCGGAAATTGTTGTTGTGTCAGCAGGTGTGCGTGCAAATACAGCGCTGGCAAAAGAGATGGGACTTGAGACTGATCGGGCGGTCAAAGTAAACAACCGGATGGAAACGAATATTCCGAAAGTATATGCATGCGGTGACTGTGCGGAATTTAATGGGGCGAATTATGCGGTTTGGCCGGAGGCTTCGGAACAGGGGCGTATTGCCGGAGCAAATGCAGCAGGCGACGCTCTTGAGTATACAGCGACAGTTCCGGCGCTGACTTTCCATGGCATGAATACCGCGCTGTTTGCTGCAGGAGATAATGGAAAGAATCCGAATCTGCTTTATAAGACGGTGGAATTTAAAGATATGGGAAAAGGAAGATACAGCAAATATTATTTCCTTAACAATCGTTTATCAGGTGTAATCATGATAGGGGATCTTTCCGACATGGTGAAAATGACAGAAGCGCTGGAAAAACACGCATTATATAAAGATGTACTTGGATAAAACAAAGGAAATTTAAGTGATACCTCACCGCTTCGGATACAGATCTTTTTATAGAGATGTCATCCGAAGCGGTGAATACTAATACTGCGGAAAAGGTGCGCGGGAAAGGAATTCAAAAGAAAAAAATATGGTATATACAATATATGAGCTTGCATGGATCTTTTTTATCTATTCATTTATCGGATGGTGCGGCGAGGTAATCGTGGCGGCGGTAAACAGACATAAATTCGTCAACCGCGGATTTATTGCAGGACCTCTTTGTCCGGTTTATGGAACGGGAGCTGTTGCGGTAGCTGTCTTTCTTCCTGAGTTGGAGAGTAATCCATTCTTTCTGTTTCTCGGAGGAATGATCGTTACTTCATTTGTAGAATACATTACCGGAAGACTGATGGAAAAGATCCTTCATAAAAAATGGTGGGATTATTCGGATCAGAAAATTCATTTGGACGGATATATCTGTCTGCGTAACTCAGTTCTTTGGGGAATTTGCAGTGTATTGATGATCTATTTTCTGAATCCATTTTTGTGCGGTCTTGTCAATATGATTCCAGGCTTGATCGGTGAGATTCTCTTATGGGTATTTTTTGGACTGCTTGTTGCAGATAGTTTTGGTTCCGGTATAGCGGTGCTTGAATTGAAGAGAAAAAAAGGACGGATCGAACAGATTACAGAAGAACTTCACAAAACGTCCAAATTTCTTGAAAATGCACTGACGAAGCGGATTCAAAACAGATTGGTAAAGGCGTTTCCGAATATTGAGAAGGAAAAAGATGCCGTACAGGAAGAAAAATTCGCAGAAGGCTGCGGATTTTTTAAACTTGCAAGCCTGTTTATTATCGGAGCGTTTATAGGCGATATTGTAGAGACGATTTTCTGCCTGATCACGACAGGACGGCTTATGAGCCGCAGCAGTCTCGTGTTCGGTCAGTTCAGTATCGTATGGGGGATTGCTTGTGCGCTGCTGACATGGATCTTGTACAGATATCGCGAGAAAAGCAACTGGTCTATCTTTCTTTTCGGAACAGTGCTTGGAGGCGCTTACGAATACATATGCAGTGTGTTTACAGAAATTGCGTTCGGGACCGTGTTTTGGGATTACAGCAAGATTCCGTTTAATCTCGGCGGAAGGATTAACTTATTGTACTGCTTCTTTTGGGGATTTGCGGCTGTTGTATGGATGAAGGTCGTGTATCCGTTTCTGTCAAAACAGATCGAGCGGCTGCCGAAGAAGATGGGGCGTGTCCTCTGTTCGATTTTACTTCTGTTTCTGGCTGCAGATATGGCTGTGTCCTTTGCGGCGCTGGCGCGGTATGGCGAGCGGCAGAACGGGAAAAAAGGAACAGGGGTTGTGGCAGAAATGCTGGACGAATATTTTTCAGATGAGTTTATTGAGAAGCGGTATGAGAATCTGAAATTGGCAAAATAGAGGCTGCCTGTAAGGAAAGGGGATATCAGTATCTGGAATTCAGAGACTGCAGTTCGCGCAGAAAGTCTAAATCATCCTGTTTTAATTTTATGTTTGTGACATAGTTCTTATTGGAAGGGGAAGTGACGTTGATTTCGATTACAGTGCCCTCTTCCAAAGCGTTATGTGCAGCTGCGTTCAAGAAGGATGAGAATTTCGGATGATTTTTTTGGAATATTTCTAAATGTTTTTTCAAAGATTGTAAACGTGCGATCTGTGACAGGTTCAAGTAAGACAACTCCTTTCATCTGTAAATTGCTTTCATATAAGGTAATTTAAAATACAAAAATATATATAATTTTATAGCAGAGATTATGTCAAAAATCAAATATAAAATAAAAAATAAAAAAATATAA
>CAJLUP010000029.1 GCA_905209865.1 uncultured Lachnospiraceae bacterium | reverse complement strand
AAGAACTGTCGGACGAAGATAAGGCGATCGTTATGCGGGCGAGAAAGATCCAGAAGTTTTTGTCGCAGCCGTTTTTTGTGGCTGAGACATTTACCGGAGTTCCGGGAAAATATGTGCCGCTGAAAGAAACGATCCGCGGATTTAAGATGATCATTGACGGGGAAATGGATGAGTATCCCGAGTCGGCATTTTTCAATGTAGGTTCGATCGATGATGTGATTGAGAAAGCGAAGGCAGCAGAATAGGCAGAGGTGCGTTATGGATACATTTGGATTGAGAATCATAGCAAGTGATAAAGTGTTTTTTAACGGGAGATGTAAGAAACTGACGATTCCGGTGCCGGACGGAGAAAAAGGGGTACTGGCGCATCATGAAAATATGGTAATCGCGATCGTTGTCGGCATTGCGCGGATGGAATCCATCGAAGGGGAGGTAACGGAAGTTGCCGTCGGAACCGGATTTGCGGAAATCGTGAACAACCGTGTGACATTGATCGTCGATACGGCAGAACGTCCGGAGGACATTGATGTGCGTCATGCCCGGGAGCAAAGAGAACACGCAGAGGAACGAATGAGACAGAAACAAAGTATTCAGGAATATTATCATACACAGGCATCCCTTGCGCGCGCTATGAATCGTCTGAAGCTTGCACAGGGAGCAACAGATCTTATTCACTATTAAGCATGAACATCCGGAGGGAAGCAGATCGGAAAGATCTGTCCGGAAAAATGAATAATTTGAATTTCTTAAAAGAGGAGTCAATCCCGCGGTGGTTGGCTCTTTTTTATCTTGCATTTTACAGGGTGGTATAATAAAATAATAATGTTTATACAAGTGGATAATTCGGAATGAAATGCGAAGCAGAAATTTGATCTGAGTGACAGATAGATTTAAGTAAACAGAAAATGAAACGGGCGGGGTATTATGAGTGAAAGTTATAAGATTCGGTCTCTTAGTGAGATCGTAAATGATATATTGAGCACGGTTCGCAGCTATTATGATGCGGAATATGCTTACTATATTGAAAAAGACAGAGGAGACATCGAGACGATCTACGAGTGGTGTGATGAGAATATCGAGTGGCAGCGTGATCGGATGAAACTGCTGCCGGAAGAACGGCAGCCGAAGTGGATGAAAACCGAGATTACCGATACGACGGCAAGAGATTACAGTGTATTCCTTCCGATCACTGAAGATGTGACGGCGATCCTTGCAGTTGTAGGAGTCAGACGAGGCGGATGCACACTTGATCTGATGCGCGCCATTGTACAGTACATTCCGCAGGCGATTGCGCTGCAGAAGATGCAGAAGCAGCAGGAGTATCTGAGTTATCATGACGATCTTACCGGACTTTTGAACAGGAACAGCCTTGTGCACTATTTCGATACAGTGGATGAGAAGAAATTAAAATCGATCGGTGCACTTTCTGTTGATATTAACGGACTGAAAAATTTTAATAAAGAGTTTGGCAGAGATTATGGTGATGAGGTCGTCATCCGTGTGGGAGAAGTTCTGGAAGAGTATTTTCACAGCGGGGAAGCGTATCGTCTGACAGGGGACGAGTATCTTGTGCTTGTGGAAAATACTTCTTATGAGGAATTTACGAAGCAGGTATATGCGGTTCATACGAAGCTGGATCATATCAGCTTAGGTCTTGTGTCGATCGGCTACGCGTGGGAGAAGATCGATATCGAAGTGGATAAGCTTGTAAACCATGCGGAAGTAATGATGCGCGAGGAAAAGAGAAAGTATTATAAGAATCTGAAAAAAGGTCATCACGAACCGATCATTAAGCAGGATCTTCTGCAGGATATTGAGAACGGTAATTTTATTGTGTGCCTTGTGCCGAAAGTTGACACGCTTACAGGTGAAGTCGGCGGGGCAGAAGCTGTTGTGCGATATCATCATAAGGATCTTGGGATTGTCGATCCCGGAAGGTATCTCAATATGCTTGAAGAGACGAAACTTTCTCATTATCTGGATCTCTATGTGTTTGAGGAAGTGTGCAGAACCCTTCATAAATGGGAGATCAGCGATATTCCGATGATTCCGGTCTCGGTGAATTTTGCGGGGGCAACTCTTCGGCAGGAGGGGATTGCCGACAGGATGATTCATCTCATTGAAAAATATCATGTGAGATGCGAGTATTTGGAAGTGGAAGTTTCTGAGTCAAGCAATGATATGAATCAGGAGATGCTGGCGGAGACGAGCAGTAAGATCCGAAAAGGAAATGTTCGGGTTATTTTGGATCATTTCGGCGCGAAAAATTCCAGTTTTTCGATTTTGTCGTTAATGGAATTTGATGGTTTGAAACTGGATAAAAGTCTGATTACAAATATTGTCGGAAACAGCAGAAGCAGGATCGTGGCGCAGGCAGTGATCGAGATATGCAGACAGTTGGGCGCAACAGTTCAGGCAGCGGGCGTGGAAACGCAGGATCAGTTTAATGTATTGCGGGAGATCGGCTGTGATTATGCACAGGGAACATTGTTTAATAAGCCGATTACGATTGAAACGTTTGAAGTGAGATATTTAAGAGACAGATAAGGAAATCTATGGTAAAAGGATGGGCGGCGAATATTACGCCGCTTTATGACAGAAACATATATAAGAAATATTTTGAGCAGCTTCCTGATTTTCGCAAAGAAAAGGCGGCGGCGCAGGCAGTGGAGCAGAAACGGATACAGAGTGTAGCCGCATGGAGCTTGTGGACAAAGATCAGGGAAACATATGGTGTTTTGGATGAGGCTGTATTTAACTTATCCCATTCCGGGAATTTTGTCATGTGTGCCGTTTGTATGGAAAAAGAGCAGACCGGGAAGCCAACTGTGAGTGTCGGATGTGATATTCAGCAGATGGGCGGTCTGCGTGAGCAGGTGGCGAAACATTATTTCTGCAGCGCAGAGTATGAAGAAATCATGGCAGGAAAGACGGAAGAGGAGAGAAAAGAGCGTTTTTACAGATATTGGGTGTTGAAGGAAAGTTTTTTAAAAGCGACGAGATGGGGGATGAAGCTTCCGTTGGATTCTTTTGAGATCCGGTTGGGAAATCCGCCGGTATTGATAAGAAAACCGGAATTGTTCAAAGAAGACTACTGTTATCGGGAGTATAAGCTTCCGAATGGAGGGTATAGAATGGCGATCTGCTCGACGCAGCAAGAGATCGCTGATGACATAGATATGGAGTTGGAATTATGAAAAAATTGACCGAAGAAGCCCGCCTGAGGCGGATGCTTGTCATCGGTATTGCGTTCGGATTGGCGGCAGGCGTTTTGTTTACAGGTTTGGCTGCAAATTCGATTGTATCAAAAAATAAAGCAGAATTTGCCGTCGAAAAAGAAGCGTTAAAAAAGAAAAACGATGAGTTGAAGCAGACGATCATTAAGCATGAGGCGACGAATAACAGCGCGGAAACTTTGGGGAGCGATGCAGACGGATGGGCGTTGGTTCTCGTGAATGAGTCTCATCCGCTGGATCTGTCTTATGAGCCTGAGTCTATGGTGGAAACGGAGAGCGAACGTTTTGTTGACGCAAGGATACAGGAATCTCTCCGTCAGATGCTTGATGACGGAGCAAAGCAGGGACTTAGCATGTATGTGGCATCGGCATATCGTTCTTCAGAGAAACAAAAGGAAGTGTTTAACACGACGATGCAGGATTGGATTGCGAAGGGTTACACTCCGTTGTCGGCATATGATGAGACGAAGAAATCTGTGGCAGTTCCGGGTACAAGCGAACATGCTACAGGACTTGCGGTAGATATTATTGCATCGCAATATGAAGGACTTGATGACAAGCAGGGAGATACGCCGGAACAACAGTGGCTCATGGAGCACTGCTGGGAATATGGGTTTATTTTAAGGTATCCGCCGGAAAAGGCAGATATTACAGGAATTATTTATGAGCCGTGGCATTATCGGTATGTAGGGAAGGAAGCCGCAGAAGAGATTATGAAGAACAACCTGACTTTGGAAGAATATCTTCTTCAATAGAAGGGGAATCTGCGGATGCGGAAAAAGGCAGAAAGCAGTCCAGGGTACATGGGAAAACCTCTTGACGCAGGCAGTGGAAAAGAGATAGGATAAGTATATGGGGAAAACCTGTAAAGGTTGATAATGAGTATAAATATACATAAGGAGGAAAAAATGCAGGATTTAACATTTGGGGAACAGGTCAAGATCATTCTTGGAAGGAAAGGAATGACGATCAAGCAGCTTGCAGAACTGATCGAGGAAAAAACAGGAAAGAAGATGTCGAGACAGAATCTGACACAGCGTCTCGGAAGAGATAATTTTCAGGAGCAGGATATGCGTATGATCGCGGAAATGCTTGAATGTCCCTTTTATTTAAGTATTATGTCGGCAGAAGGGACAGGAGAGTTCAGAAGCGCTGCAGCGCCGGAACATGCAGCGGTAAGAGCGGAAGAAGCAGAGACGCCGAATTCAGAAGAAGTATCACTTGAAGCGAATGAGCCGGAAGAGATCTTATCTGAGGCGAATGAGGCAGAAGAGATCTTCACTGAAGTAAATGAGCCAAAAGAGGTGTTGCCTGAAGGAAATGAGGCAGAAGAAATATTGCCTGAAACAAATGAGACAGAAGCCGTATTGTCTGAAGAGCGTATGCCGGAAGAAGTCTTGAACATTTCTCCTGAAGAAGCGGAAGAGTCTGAGGAAATCCCGGCGGCTGCTTATCCGATGACAGAGACGTTCAGAATGGAAGAAAACATGACTGCTGAAACAGAATCGAACGATCGGGATATGACGATCGGAGAATTATATGAGATCCATGAAGAACTGAATGAACTTGAGAAAAACGTGAAGGCAGGAGAACCGATCGAAGAGATCAAAAAGGAATTGGAAAAGCCGAAAAAAGAGCGCAGACTCGGAAGTTTTTTCAGAAGAAGAGATCCGGAAACAAAATCAGGAAGAGGAATTTCTGATCAGGAAAATGAAGGAAGGACAGCGGATATCGGAGAAAGCGCCGTACAGGAAGAAGAAAGTCAGGTTCAGACAGAACAGGTGGAGCTTCAGCAGATGAATCCGGAAGAGAATGGACAGAATCTGAACAGTATCGAACAGGAGGAGCAGGTTTCCGTGAGCGAAGATTCCGTTTCGGCAAGTGAAAAGAAAGAAGATTTCGAACCGGTCCTTACCCATAATGATGCAGATGAAGACACGGAGGTCGGGGATGTAAATCCATATACAGGAAGAGAATACCAGTCGAACAGTGTGCGGATGCATCCGACAAGGATCGGATACGTTCAAGTATACGACCGTACGATCCATAAATGGACAGATATGACGGAATGGGCATTCTTAGGACTTCAAGAGAGAAAGAAAGCGCTGCTTGGAAAAGCATACGAACCGCCGATCTATCTCGATTAATGACAGTTCCGATTCGGGAAATAAATTGAACAATCAAGACAGCAATACAGCCCCGCAGATTTTTCTGTGGGGTTGATTTGCAATGGCGGCAAGCCAAAGTCCTGGTCTGCCCGAGAACTTGACGACTGCTTACAATCCCGGAATGTGCCTTTTGGCTCTTCCGGTGATTACGAAAGAAATGAAAGGAGAGTGCGGGAAATGGAATGGAAGAGACTGCTTTCAAACAGAAGAGAGCGTGAAAGCCGGACTTGCGCAAAGGTGGGAGATCTGAGGAGTGAATTTGAAAAAGATTATCATCGGATTATCGGCAGCGCATCCTTTCGGCGTCTGCAGGATAAAACACAAGTGTTTCCTTTGGATAAAAGTGATTTTATAAGAACGAGACTGACGCATTCGCTGGAAGTCTCCTCCCTTGGGAAATCTCTTGGACAGACGATCGGGGAAAATATACTGGAATATCGGAATGCAGAAGGGTTTACTTCACAGATGAAAGAAGATATTTCTCATATATTGGAATGCGCGGGACTGATCCACGATATCGGGAACCCGCCTTTCGGTCATTTTGGAGAAATTGCGATCAGAGAATGGTTCGAGCGGAATTTACCGAAACTTACGTTTTGTGGGAAGCGTGTATCAGAGATGTTTACAGAACAGATGAAACAGGATTTTTATCATTTTGAAGGAAACGCGCAGGCGCTTCGCCTTGTGACAAGACTGCATTATCTTGTAGATGAACATGGAATGAATCTGACATACGCTTTGCTTAATACGATCATAAAATATCCAGGTTCTTCTATGGAAATAAATGAAAAGAGCAGCAATATAAAAGACAGGAAGATGGGATATTATTATGCGGATGAAGACATCTTTCGGAAAGTAACGGAAGAGACAGGCGCAGGAAGAAACAGACATCCGTTGGCGTATATTTTGGAAGCGGCGGATGATCTTGCATACAAGACAGCAGATATTGAAGATGCATTTGTAAAAGGATTTATTCGATACGGGGATCTGGAACGGGAATTGGAAGTGCTGGAAGAGAAGATGCCGGACTGCCTGTTCCGACCGGTATCCAGACTGCGCAGCTTCTATGACAGAGGTACAAAGAAACAAGTGCATAATCCTGAATCTTATGCGGTGAAAAACTGGATCGTAAATGCGCAGGGATTTTTGCTCAACTGTGCGACGGAAGGATTTATGTCGAATTATGACGAAATCATGGCGGGGGAGTTTGAGAACGATCTGTTTTATGGAACAAAGGGAGAATTTCTGATGGAACTGCTTGGAGATATGGCATATAGATATGTCTTTTCCTCAATGGCAATTTATAAAATGGAAGTGTCAGAGTCAGCGGTTCTTGATTATCTTATGGATCGGCTTGTACAGGCGGCGCTGTATTTCGACACAGAAGAAAAGCAGGGAACGATCGACCGGAGAGTGATTTCATTTATATCGGATAATTATAAAAATGCATATCGGATTCAGTCAAAAGGAAAGAGCGAAGCGGAGAAGCTGTATCTCCGCCTGCTGCTCGTGACGGATTATGTGTGCGGGATGACGGACAGTTATGCGAAACGGCTTTATCAGGAGATGAACGGAATTATTTAGTGAAGGATCCGACACAGCGAAACCAGTGGCCGAAGTCCGCTTTTAGATTGCGCTCCTCGTCGCTCAACAGTTCAGAATCGGCATAGGAGCGGCAGAAACGCGGAAAGCCGAAAAGATCTGCGGCGCGGGATTCTCTTAGGTCATATACGCCGGGGACTCCGAGCCACAGACGGTTGTTTTGCTCGGCGAGGATCAGGTGTTTGTAGTTATGGTATCCGTGCAGCAGAAAACTGTTGCTTGAAAGAGACCAGAATCTTCGCGGGAGGATGGTAAGTTCAGAAAGAGATATTTTTCGCGGAAAAGAAGGCTCGTCAGGGAGGCTCTTTCCGGTTTTCTCATCTGTAACATATTGCTGCGCTTCGGCTTGTGTTTCAAGAGTAGTTTCGCTGGGAACATCGGCAGATGTTTCGGTTTGCGCTTCGTGCCGGGCTTCGCTGGATGTTTCAGATTGTATTTCATGCCGGACTTCGCTGGATCTTTCAGTTTGTGTTTCGCGCCGGGTATCTTCGGATCTTTCGGTTTGTGTTTTGGCTTGAAGTGTAGAGACGGTATCGAGAAAACAAATCTTATTAAACTCAATCGTTTCGGGGCAGTCAGGTGTGAACCAGAAAACGGACGATACAGGACATTTCAGAAAAAATCCGTCGATCGCTTCAAGGCTGCGTCGTTCGGGAAAGGAATTTTCCGAAGCGCAGAAGTGAAAAGCCTCTGTCGGGGCAGCGGGAGAGAGAACGGAAAGCCGTTGTGCCTGTATTGTGTTTTCGTGAAAAAAGAAGGCGTATAGTTCGATCTCGGAGGCAGTTTCAAGTTGACTGCTCCTAAGGTGGATCTGAAAAATACATGATTGATAATGTCGGGAAATCTTCAGAAATCCGGCATTGCGTTTTCGAAGATCCCCTTCATATTCGTATAAATAAAAAGTACCAGGATTCATTTTTTACCTCGGTTCTTGTCTTTTTTCTCTAGTGTATTCACAGAAGAAAAGAAAAAGAACGTGTCAGACGAAAAAGAAAAGCAGGAGAAACGTAATGGAAGAAAAAGAACTGTTAAAGACAGATGAAAAATATATGAGAGCTGCCATTAAACAGGCGCAGAAAGCGTACGCCTTAAACGAAACGCCCATCGGATGCGTGATCGTTTACGACGGAAAGATTATCGGCAGAGGATATAACAGAAGGAATACAGATAAAAATCCCCTTGCACATGCAGAGATTGCCGCGATAAAAAAGGCGAGCAGAAAAATGGGGGACTGGAGATTGGAAGGCTGTACGATGTATGTGACGTTAGAACCGTGCCAAATGTGCGCGGGCGCGATCATCCAGTCGAGAATGACCCGTGTTGTTGTCGGATGTATGAATCCGAAAGCCGGATGTGCCGGATCGGTTTTAAATCTTCTTCAGGTGAAAGAATTTAATCATCAGGCAGAACTGACGACAGGGATGCTTGAAGAAGAGTGCAGCGCGCTTATGACCGGATTTTTCAGGGAATTAAGAGAAAAGAAAAAGAAAGCCCGTGCAGATGCAGCAGAATAAGCTGTTTCGGCACGGACTATCTAAAATTTGAGTTATGTTAAGAATGCTGTATTCTATAAATTTCTTTTTTCGTGCATTGTGCTTCGAGCTAGGCTAACAGACGTTACCCGGGCAGTTAACTCAGTTCAGGCACCCTTACGGCACCCGGAAGGTTCTGCTTAGTGCTGCTCCGTTCCCGACCTGACACGATTCACAGATTCCCGTCGCGTAAGACCCAAACATCAACGCCACTTACTCGGGGCAGCCCTGCCGGCTGTCGCCCTCTGCACAATATCACCCCTGCTATAGCGGATTGCAGGTACAAGGTACCGCTAACACCCCGGCTGCACGAGTCTTAATTTTACATGGTTTTCAGGAAAATGTCAATGAATAGAATGTAAAATTCTTTGCGTCCGCTCTTTTTAATGTTATTATATGATATAAAACTTGGTGAAAGAAAGGAGAGCCATTCAAAATCTTGCAAATTTAACAGGAAACAGACAACGGAATGAGAGGCATGCAGGGAATCATAGTTTTGAGTGGCAGAAATTAAGAAATATTATGAAGATACTTTTAGCGGCAGTTAATGCAAAATACATTCATTCAAATCTCGCTGTGTATAGTTTGAAAGCATATGCCCAAAAGAAACTCGGAAAAAACGATTCACAAGAGATTGAAATTGCGGAATATACGATCAATCAGACATTTGATGCAATCCTGCAGGATATCTATCGGAAGCAACCTGATCTGCTCGGGATATCCTGCTATTTGTGGAACATAGAATATGTAGGGCATCTTTTGACAGAACTGCCGAAGATCCTGCCTGATATGAAGATATGGCTTGGAGGACCGGAGGTGTCGTATGATGCCAAAGCAGTGTTGGAACGTTTTCCGAAAGTTGAAGGTGTGATGTGCGGGGAAGGCGAAGAGACATTTGCGGAGCTGCTGCGCGTTTACGATGAAAAGAAAGAGACGTTTTGTGCCGGGGAGAAAAGAGACGAGATTTTTTCTGGTATTTTAGGGATCGCTTACAGAAATAAGGATGGAGCTGTGATCCAAAATGCGTTCCGTCCGGTCATTGATTTGAGCGCCGTGCCGTTTGTGTATCAGCATATTGAAGATTTTGAGAACAGGATCATTTATTATGAATCCAGCCGGGGGTGTCCTTTTTCCTGCAGCTATTGTCTTTCTTCTATTGATAAATGTCTTCGCTTCAGAGAGACAGAGCTTGTAAAGAAAGAAATTCAGTTTTTCTTAGACAATAAAGTGCCGCAGGTAAAATTTGTAGACCGGACGTTTAACTGCAGACACGATCATGCAATGGAGATTTGGACGTATATTCATGAGCATGATAACGGAATTACGAATTTTCATTTTGAAGTTTCGGCAGATTTGTTAAATGAGAAAGAGATCGCGCTGATCAGTCGGATGCGGCCCGGACTGATCCAGCTTGAAATCGGTGTTCAGTCAGCGAATGAAGTTACAATACGGGAAATCAACAGAACGATGAAAATAGAAGTTTTGTCAACGATTGTTGACAAAATTAAAAAAGGAAACAATGTGCATCAACACTTGGATTTGATCGCAGGACTGCCGTATGAAGGATATGAAAGCTTTGGAAATTCATTTGACCGTGTTTATGCAATGCGGCCGGAACAGCTTCAACTTGGATTTTTGAAAGTTTTGAAAGGCTCTGTCATGCATGAAAAGGCGCAGGAGTACGGTATTGTGTATCAAGACCGGGCGCCGTATGAAGTTCTTTCTACAAAGTGGCTTACTTATGGGGAGATCATTCGGTTGAAGCAGATAGAAGAGATGGTTGAAGTATATTACAACAGCGGACAGTTTTGTCATACGATGGCGGCGCTGGAGAGGGAATTTACGTCAGCATTTTGTATGTATGAGAGTTTGGCGGCATATTATGATGAGATAAATGCGTTCGCGGTGAGTCATTCGCGGATCGGACGATATGAGATCTTATATGATTTTCTTACAGAAACGTGCAAAGAAAGAGCAGAAGAATATGTCGGCAGGTTGACATCAGACCTGTATTTGAGAGATAATGTGAAAAACCGTCCGGCATTTCTCGGAGAAAACGGTGTTACTTCGGATGAAGCGGCAGCGTTTTATAAGAAAGAAGAGAAAGAAAGGACGTATCTGAAATCATACGAGGGGTACGACAGACGTCAAATGAGGAAAATGACCCATTTGGAACGGATTGATGGGAAGATGATATTGTTTGATTATAAGAACCGGGATCCGCTTACAGGAAATGCGGCAGTGTATGAAGTCGGTTAAACCGGAATAGAACAGGCGAAGAGGCTGCGATGGACAAGAGAAGAAGAAAAAAATCAAAGAATAGAAAGAAAGCGCTCCGAAGAATAATCGGCGTCGGTGTTTTTGCCGCAGCCGTTGTGCTCGGCATAAATGTTTTCCTTCAGCATAAAATAAAAAGCTATGATGCAGATAAGATTATAAAAGGCATAATGATCGGGGAAACGGATGTGTCCGGCATGACTGCGAAAGAAGCGGAAGAAGCAGTGAAAACAGATTTGGACAGATATGCGGTCCAGACAGTTTCGTTTTCAGTTCAAGGGGAAAAGACGGTTTCGGTTTCTTTGGAATCTATGGGCGTTTCCGTAAAACAGCTCGGCAAGACGATCGAGAAGGCAGTAGGCTACGGGAAAGAGGGAAATCCTGTGAGCTGTTACAGGATCTTAAGAACCTCAGAGAAAAAGAAACATGTCAAGACATTTCCGCTTACATATGCCGTGACCGAGAAATCGGCGGAAGAAGCGCTGACAACTGCATTTTCCCCGTATTTAAAAGCGCCGGAAGATGCGCGTCTGACAGTGAAAAACGGGAAAACAAAACTGGTGGACGACGTTCCAGGAGAAGAATTGGATCTGAAGCAGACGGTTGCGAATGTTAATGCGCTGCTTGGAGAAAAAAGAGGGAAAACGCCGGGAGAAACGAAAGTGGTTTTCAGGGAAAAACAGGCGGATATTCAGACAGAAGATCTGGCGGATCTTACGGATGTGCTCGGATCTTATACGACGTATTACGGTGCGACAGGCGATGGGAGATCGATCAATGTAGAATCCGGGGCGAGACATATCGGCGGTACGCTGATCCAACCGGGAGAGGAGGTTTCCGCGAATCTTTTAATGTCACCTTACACAGAAGAAAACGGATATGCGATGGCGGCTTCCTATGCGGGCAATGAAGTTGTAGAATCGATGGGAGGCGGAATCTGCCAGGTATCTACGACTCTTTATAATGCACTTTTGCTGGCGGAGCTTGAGATTGTGGAGCGATATGAACATTCTATGACGGTTTCTTATGTGGATCTGTCGATGGATGCGGCAATCGCAGATGATGTCAAAGATTTGAAATTCAAGAATAATCTGGAAGATCCGGTTTATATCGAAGCGGCGCTTTCGGAAGGAACGCTTACGTTTCATGTATTTGGAATAGAAACAAGACCCGCCAACAGGTCGATCGAATATATCAGTGAGCTGAAAGAAACGATCGAGTCGGATGAGACACGCTATGTGGCGACAGAAGATCCGGTCGGTACAATGTATACACAAAATGCCGGACAAACCGGATACAAGGCGCAGCTTTGGAAAGTTGTTTACGAAGACGGAGAAGAGATCGGCAGAGAAGTTATTAATTACAGTACCTACCTTGCGTCGGGGAAAACGATCGCAGTCGGAACGTTTACGGAAGATGAGGCGCTGTCCGAGCGGATCAATGCGGCGGTGCAGTCTCAAAATGCAGAGAAGATCCAAGAGGCAATCCGTTCTTTGGCAGACGGAGAAGCGCAGGAAAATATCGAAAAGAACGAAGAAGAGTAAAAAGGGTTGAAAAGAAGCTGTTTGGAAAAACAGGAAGGAAAAACGGAAGGAAGAATCAGGAAATGAAGATCGGGAAGATTTCTCCGACGATATGGAATCGATCGGTGAAAAAGAAAGTTCATATCGGTCAGACCGACGACGGGGTTTTCCGGGCGGATACTGTCGTATGCGGTGATCATGCGGGACTTGGATATTATGCGGTTCTCGGGGCGGTCGGAGAACTTGCCTCTCATAAAGTCACGGCAAAGGGAGTTTCTGTGAACATTCTTTTTCCTGAGAAGATGGAAGAAGCCGCACTTGCGGCTCTATGTGAGGAGATTCAAAAGGGCTGTGAAGACGTCGGCGTGATCCTGACCGCTTTGTCAGCGGAAGGAACGGCGGTTGTCAAAAGTCCGGTTATATATGCGTCGGCAGGAGGAAAGGCGGAAGAGATAACGGACAAGAGAGAAGAACGGTCATACGGAGACAGAGAATTAGTTTTATGCGGATATGCAGGGCTGGAAGGTTCTCTGCGTATACTGGAAGAGGCGGAAGAAGAACTGTCGCTGAGGTTTGTCAATACATTTTTGGCGCAGGCAAAGCAGCTTCGGAACAGGCTTGTAGTTCCGAAGCAGATTTTGGCGGCGGCAGACGGAAGCAATACGGTGATCCGGCAGATCGGAAGCGGTGGGATTCTGGCAGAATTATGGCGTTTGGCAGAAGATGAGAAGATTGGCTTTGAGATTGCAATGGGAGCGGTCTTATTGAAGCAGGAAACAGTGGAGATCTGTGAATATTATCGCTTGAATCCGTATCAGATGACTTCTGCCGGAAGTTATTTGATCTTGACTGACGAAGCAGAGCGTGTGATCGAAGTATTGGAAAAGGCGGGGGCACGAGCCGTCAGGCTTGGGGTTGCCAAAGCGCAGAATGCGCGGGTGATCACAAGCAGAGATGAGATCCGATATTTAGACAGACCTGCGCCGGATGAACTGGCACGATGGCAGAAAGAAAAGCAGGCTGGATAAAAGCAGACCGGAAAAGAGAAAAAAGATAGAACAAAAAAAGCAGATAGAACAGAAAAATAGATAGAAAAGAAAAAATGCAGGAGGCAGAAAATGAACGGAAAAAAAGAAGAATTGAGAATGGAGATCCTGAAGTATATCGAAAAGCACAGCCGTGTAGATCTCGGAGAACTGGCAGTGCTTGTCGGTGTGGAAGAAACAGATGTGGCAAATGAGATTGCCGAGATGGAAAAAGAAAAGATCATCTGTGGTTATCATACGCTGATCGACTGGGATAAAGCAGGCGTAGAGATGGTGACGGCGCTGATCGAAGTACGTGTGACCCCGCAAAGAGACAGTGGATTCGACCGGATCGCAGAGCGGTTATATAATTATCCCGAAGTATATGCAGTTTACCTTATTTCAGGAAGTTATGACCTGCTTGTTACTTTGGAAGGAAAGACGCTGAAAGAGGTTTCCAGATTCGTGTCCGAGCGCCTGTCTACGATTGACGGTGTACTGAGCACGGCTACTTATTTTATCTTGAAGAAATATAAAGACCACGGCACGATCATGGGCGTGAAGAAAGGGTCGGAAAGGATACCGGTGACATTATAATGAGAAATCCATTATCGAAAAAAATCGTTGATATACAACCGTCCGGCATCCGTAAATTCTTTGATGTGGCAAACGAGATGGAAGACGCAATTTCCCTCGGAGTAGGAGAGCCGGATTTTGATACGCCGTGGCGCATAAGAGAGGAAGGAATGTTTTCGCTTGAAAAGGGAAGAACGTTCTATACTTCTAATGCCGGATTAAAAGAATTGAGAAAAGAGATCTGTAATTACCTTGAGAGAAAGATTCATGTGAAATATGATGCGGTGCATGAAACACTTGTCACGGTGGGGGGAAGCGAGGCGATCGATGTTGGACTTCGCTGTATGCTCGACCCGGGAGATGAAGTGCTTATTCCGCAGCCCAGTTACGTTTCTTATCTGCCATGTACGATTATGGCAGACGGGATTCCTGTGATTATTCCGCTTCAGGAAAAGAATGAGTTTAAATTGACGGTGGAAGAACTTGAAACATATACGACGCCAAAGACAAAAGTACTCGTTCTGCCTTTCCCGAACAATCCTACAGGGGCGATCATGACACGGGAAGATCTGGAACCGATTGCAGAATTTGTCAAAGCGCATGATTTATATGTGATGTCTGATGAGATCTACTCAGAACTTACATATAAAGAAGAACATGTGTCGATTGCAAGTCTGCCTGGCATGAGAGAACGGACACTTGTGATCAATGGATTTTCAAAAGGGTTTGCGATGACGGGCTGGAGACTCGGATATTGCTGCGGGCCTGAGATGATTATCACGCAGATGACGAAACTTCATCAGTTCGCGATCATGTGCGCGCCTACAAACAGCCAGTATGCGGCGGTGGAAGGTCTGAGAAACTGTGGGGATGAAGTGGAAGAAATGCGGAAATCCTATAATCAGAGACGGCGCTTCCTGATGCATGAGTTTGAAAAAATGGGATTGGAATGCTTTGAGCCGTTTGGAGCATTTTATGTCTTCCCAAGTATCAAAGAATTTGGAATGACTTCGGAAGAATTTGCAACCCGTCTTTTAAATGAAGAGAAGGTCGCAGTCGTTCCGGGAACGGCGTTCGGTGAATGCGGCGAAGGATTTTTGCGGATATCTTACGCATATTCGCTGGAAGATTTAAAAGAAGCAATCGGTCGTCTTGAAAGATTTATCGGCCGGTTGAGAAGTGAGAGAAAATAATTATGCTGAATATTGTACTTTATGAACCGGAGATCCCGGCGAATACCGGAAATATTGGAAGGACATGCGTCGCGACAGGAACGCGTCTGCATCTGATCGAGCCGCTTGGTTTTAAATTGTCGGAAAAGGCGCTGAAACGCGCCGGAATGGATTACTGGGATGATCTGGATGTAACGACTTATATTGATTATGCGGATTTTCTCGAGAAAAATCCAAACGCCAAGATCTATATGGCGACGACGAAAGCAAAAAAGGTATATACAGAGGCGGCTTATGAACCGGACTGCTATATTATGTTTGGAAAAGAAAGTGCGGGAATACCGGAAGAGATTCTTGTGGATCATGAAGAGACTTGTGTGCGGATTCCGATGATGGGAGAGATCCGGTCTTTGAATCTCGGAAATTCTGTGGCGGTTGTTCTCTATGAAGCTCTCCGGCAAAACGGATTTGCCGGAATGGAGTTGGAAGGAGAACTTCATGAATTAAAATGGCAGGGGAATAATCGATAGAAAAACTGTGAAAATATGTGCAAATTGCCGAAATAATGTAAGAATTTTCGGGAAAAGTGTAGTTCACTATTGCAGTCTTTCGGTATATAATAGTGTCAATGTGCTAAGAAACCGCTAAGAAATGTATTCGTTTATATTAGGCGGAGATACGGCACAGGAGGAGGGGATCGTTCCTTGGAATGGGGAACGTCCCGTATGAAGCGGGAAAGTTTGGTAAAACTAAAACGATAGAAAAGAAAGTGAAAGGTGGTGTTGCGAAAATGGTGGAAGAAACGATCAAATCTATCCGAGAGACAGAAAGTAAGGCAGATCAGATCGTAAAAGAAGCGGAACAAGAGAGCAGGAATGTGATCGAGACCGCGAAAAAAGAAGCAGAACAGTCTGCCCGTGAGCTGGTCGATGAAGCAAAAGCAGATGCTTTGAAAACGGCAGAACAGGCAAAGAAAGACGGGGAAGTTATGCTGGCACAGGCGGCGGAAGAGACACGCAGAGAAGCAGAACAGATGAAAGCGGCGGCTCTTGAACGTAAGAATGAGGCAGTCGATCTTGTGCTGGAAAGATTGACATAACAGAAATAAGACTGTAAAGGAGGGATAAACAGATGGCGGTACTTAAGATGCAGAGAATCAGCATCTGCGCCTTAAAGAAAGACCGAAAAGCAATCCTTGAAAAATTACAGAGCCTCGGTGTTGTGGAGATCAATCATGTAATCGAAGAAGATGAAGATTTTAAGAAGATGGATACTGCAGGGCAGAAAGCGGGTTTTGAGAAAGCGTCGGCTTTGGCAGAACAGGCGATCGGCATTTTGGATAAATATGACCCTGAGAAGAAGTCGCTGTTTGCATCTTTGGAAGGAAAAGCATTGATCGAGCGGGAAGTGGAAGAACAGGTTCGTAATGAACGAAGAGATCTTCTGAAAAGGGCGAGACAGATCTGCAGGCTGGATAAAGAACGTTCTGAGCAGCTTGCGGAGATCACGAAGTTAAGCAACAGTATCGAGAGTCTGAATCCGTGGATCGGTCTGGACGTTCCGCTGACTCCGGCAGAGACAGACCGGACAGCAGTGTTTTTCGGAACAATGCCCGGAGGTACGGACGCGGAGGCTGTATATGGGATTTTGGCGGAGAAAGCGCCGGATATAACCGGAGCAGATGTAAATATCGTCTCGTCAGAACCAAGTACGGTATATGTGGCGGTTGTCTGCCTGAAAGAAGATGTGCAGGCGGCGGAGGAAGCGCTTAGAAGCGCAGGGTTTGCAAGACCTTCTCAAACATGGGAAGACGTTCCGAAGTTCCAGAAAGAGGAGCTGGAAAGTCAGGCAGCAGCCTGCCGCACAAAGATCGGACAGATTGAAGAAGAGGTAAAAGGGCTTTCGGATCAGAGAGAAAAATTAAAAATATTAGCGGATTATTACAGGGTACGTGCGGACAAATATGCAGTACTCGGTCAGATTCCGCAGTCGGAGAGAACTTTTGTCATAAGCGGATACATTCCGCAGTGTGAATCGGCGCATCTTGCCGATTATCTGACAAAGAAATATGATTGTATGGTGGACGTCGAGGAATTGAGAGAAGATGAGGAAGCGCCGGTTATTTTAAAGAATAATCCGTTTTCAGCAAGTGTGGAAGGGGTAGTAGAGTCTTATGGACTTCCGCACAAAGGCGAACTTGATCCTACGACGATCATGTCATTTTTCTATGTATTTTTCTTTGGAATGATGCTTTCAGACGCGGCATATGGCGCGATCGTAGCGATTGTCTGTGCTGTGCTTGTGAAAAAATTCCCGAGGATGTCAGAGGGAATGAAAAAGTCAATGAAATTATTCTTCTATTGTGGATTATCCACGCTTGTATGGGGAATTTTATTCGGAGGCTATTTTGGAAATATCGTAGATGTCGTTTCTGAGAAATTTTTCGGAACAACGATAACCGTTCCGGCGCTTTGGTTCGTGCCGCTGAACGATCCGATGAAACTGCTCGTGTTCTCACTGTTATTCGGTGTGATCCACCTGTTTGTAGGACTTGGGATCAAAGGTTATCTTTGTCTGAAAGACGGAAAAGTGATGGATTTCTTCTGCGACGTTGTTCTTTGGTTCATGCTTTTGATCGGTTTGATCTTAATGCTTCTGCCGAGCGATATTTTCGCATCTATTGCGCAGATGCAGATCGTCTTTCCGGCTTGGCTTAATACCGGAGCAAAGGTACTGGCGATCGCAGGAGCTTTGGGAATCGTGCTTATGTCAGGAAGAGAAAAGAAAAACCCGGCGCTTCGTTTGGCGCTTGGAGCATACGATCTCTACAATGTGAGCGGATGGCTCAGCGATGTGTTGTCTTATTCCCGTCTGCTGGCGCTTGGACTTGCAACCGGAGTAATCGCATCAGTTATTAACCAGATGGGAAGTATGCTTCCGAACAACGTGATCGGAGTGATCGCGTTTATCGTAATCTTTATCGCAGGTCATGCGCTCAACCTGGCGATCAACCTTTTGGGCGCGTATGTACACACAAACCGTTTGCAGTTTGTGGAGTTTTTCGGAAAATTTTACGAAGGCGGCGGAGAGCCGTTTAATCCTTTTAAAGAAAATACAAAATATGCAGATGTTAAGGAGGAAACTTTATCATGAATATTGCAGGA
>CAJLUP010000028.1 GCA_905209865.1 uncultured Lachnospiraceae bacterium | reverse complement strand
AGGAGCTGGGATCTTGATTTGTTGGCATAGTCCGCTTCAGATGGAATTAGGAAAATTTTTCCCGCTTTATTTGTTCGGACTTTTTCTGAATGTAATTTTAGTGGTGATCATAACCGGCGTTATGCTGTTTCCAAATATTATGCTTCGATGTGCGCTGTTTTTTGAAAAACTGCTTGTTCGCATGAGGATTCTTAAACGATCGGATCAGCGGGCAGGAAAAATCCATGAATTTATCGGCAGTTATCAAAAGGCTGTGGAATGGCTGCGTATGCATAAGGGGAAACTTCTGTTTGTCATATTTGTTACATTTTTACAAAGATGCAGTGTGTTTCTTTTAACGTACATGGTATATCTTGGATTTGGTCTCCATGGAACGGCGATGATGAAAGTGATCCTTCTCCAGGCTGCGGTTTATATTGCAGTAGATATGCTTCCACTCCCAGGAGCACAGGGGATTACAGAGCTGATGTATCAAACAGTATTCGCTCATGTGTTTACCGGAGCATATCTGATCCCTTCCATGCTTGTGAGCAGAGGAATCAATTTTTATTTTTTGCTGATCGTTAGTCTTGGTGTTGTTTTGATTAATAAAGTACGATATCGAGCAGCGGCATAACAGGAAAAAAACAGAAATAAGACGGATAAAATTCACTTGACAACTCCTTACAGACAACTCACAATAATGAGAGAAAATGGTTTGTAAGGAGTTTTTCATGAATATTATCAATATAGAACATATTTGTAAAATTTACGGAGAAAAAACGATATTTGAAGATGCATCGTTCGGGATTCAAAAAGGAGACAAAATCGGAGTCGTAGGAATTAACGGAACCGGAAAATCAACGCTGCTTAAAATGATTGCCGGGGAAGAAGTGCCGGATGAGGGACAGATCGTCAGGCAAAACGGACTTAAGATTGCTTATGTGCCTCAAAATCCGATCTTTCCGAAAGAAAGTACAATTCGTTCCTTTGCATTGAAAGAAGCGTCAGAAGAAGCGTGGAAGGTTGAAAGTAACTTAACTGAATTAAAGATTACGCAGTTCGATGAGAAAATAGAACATTTGTCAGGAGGGCAGAAAAGGCGGGTTGTACTTGCTAAAATCCTGGCGGCTGAGTTTGATGTTCTTTTGCTGGATGAGCCGACGAATCATTTAGATGAAACAATGATCGAGTGGTTAGAAGAATATCTTCGCTCTTATCGTGGAACTGTAGTCATGGTGACACATGACCGATATTTTCTCGACAGAGTTACGAATCGTATTTTAGAGATCAGCAGGGGGAAAATGTATAGTTACCAGTCTGATTATTCAGGGTTCCTTGAATTGAAAGCGCAAAGAGAAGAAATGGAGTCTGCTTCTGAGCGGAAGAGACAAAGTGTTTTGAGAATGGAATTAGAGTGGGCAAAACGTGGTTGTCGGGCGAGGACGACAAAACAAAAGGCAAGACTGGAACGTTTAGAAGCGTTGAAAAACGGAAAATCTCCGGTGAAAGATCAGACAGTGGAACTGGACTCAGTAGAGACAAGAATGGGAAAGAAAACGATCGAACTTCATCATGTGAGTAAGAAGTATGGAGAAAAAATCATACTGGATGATTTTAGTTATATTGTATTAAAAAATCAGCGTCTTGGGATTATCGGACCGAACGGATGCGGAAAATCTACTCTGATGAAAATGATCGCAGGACAGGTTCTTCCGGACAGTGGAGAGATCGAAATCGGAGAGACTGTTAAGATTGGATATTTTGCTCAGGAAGAACAACATATGGATGATTCTCAAAGAGTAATTGATTATGTAAAAGAGATTGCAGAATATATTACGACGAAAGAAGGAAAGATCAGCGCGTCATCGCTTTTGGAGCGGTTTTTATTTACTCCGGATATGCAGTATGCTCCTATAGGAAAACTTTCAGGCGGTGAGAAAAGGAGACTGTATCTTCTTGGGGTTCTGGCAGAAAATGCAAACGTTCTTTTGTTTGATGAGGCGGGGAATAATCTTGATATCCCAACTCTTACTATACTGGAAGATTATTTAAATTCTTTTTCGGGGATCGTGATTACTGTATCTCATGACCGTTATTTTTTAGATAATGTTGCAGATCGTATTTTTGAGCTGGACGGAAATGGGAAGATCCGCCAGTTTGAAGGCGGATATACGGATTATCTGAACGTAAAGAAAAAGGAATCAACAGAAAGTCAGCCCACAGTTCAGAACAGAGATTCTTCTGGAACTTTAGAGAAAGATACTGAGGAAGGTCAGAAAAAAAGCTGGAAGCAGAATGTTCCCCGGAAATTAAAATTTTCGTATAAAGAACAGAGGGAATTTGAAACGATTGATGCGGACTTGGCAGCTTTAGAAGAAAAGCTGAACGAGATTGAAAAGCAGATTGAGAAAAATGCGACAAATTCTGTGAAATTAAAAGAACTGTTTGAAGAACAGGAAAAAATACAGACACAGCTTGATGAAAAAACCGAGAGATGGTTTTATTTAAATGAACTGGCAGAAAAAATCGGATGTGTATAGTTTTAAATTCGGCTGTCATTTCTGCTGCCAAACAGACGAATTTCCGAAAGTAAGAAAAGAAGCAGCCAATCCGGACTGTCATGGATGAACTGTTACAATATGTAAAAAAATCCGGTCAACATCTTGACAAAGAATAATGGAGTTGGTAATATTATAAAATATAAAAACAGAACGCACTCTGTTTTTAATAAAAAAGGAGAGAACCACATGAGAAGTCAGGTATTTTCATTGCTTGTAGACAATAATCCGGGAGTGTTAAGCCGTATCGCAGGATTGTTCAGCCGGCGAGGTTATAGTATTGACAGTATTACTGCCGGTGCGACGACTGATACACGATTTACGAGACTTACAGTTGTTGCGTCAGGAGACGAGCTGATCTTATCTCAGATTGAAAAACAGGTAAGAAAGCTGGAAGATGTCGTAGATATAAAAGTTCTGAAAGACGGCGAATCGGTCTACCGTGAATTGATTATGATAAAACTTCGGGCGAATGCGGCTCAAAGAGGTGAGATCATATCTGTTGCGGATATTTTCAGAGCAAAAATTGTTGATGTGGAAGAGGATTCCCTCATTATTGAGCTTACCGGAACTCAAAGTAAACTGGAAGCTTTCCTTAATCTTCTTCAGGGATATGAGATACTGGAACTTGCAAGAACCGGTATCACAGGACTTTCCAGAGGAAGTAAGGATGTAGCATATTTTTAATTATCATTTAGGAGGAATGTAAAATGGCAGCAAAAATTTATTATCAGGAAGACTGTAACCTTTCCCTTCTCGAAGGAAAGACGATCGCAATTATTGGTTATGGAAGTCAGGGGCATGCTCATGCGCTGAACTTAAAAGAATCTGGATGTAATGTCGTAATCGGACTTTATGAAGGAAGCAGGTCATGGGCGAAAGCCGAAGAGCAGGGATTTGAAGTATATACAGCAGCAGAAGCGGCAAAGAAAGCAGATATCATCATGATCCTGATCAATGACGAAAAACAGGCTGCTTTATATAAAAACGATATTGAGCCGAACCTGGAAGAAGGTAATATGCTGATGTTTGCACATGGCTTTAATATTCATTTCGGACAGATTGTTCCGCCGGCAAATGTTGACGTTACGATGATTGCTCCGAAAGCTCCGGGACATACGGTAAGAAGTGAGTATCAGGCAGGAAAAGGAACTCCGTGCCTCGTGGCAGTAGAGCAGGACTATACAGGAAAAGCATTGGATAAAGCGCTTGCATATGGACTTGCAATCGGTGGAGCAAGAGCAGGTATTCTCGAAACAACATTCCGTACAGAGACAGAGACAGATCTTTTCGGTGAGCAGGCAGTTCTCTGCGGCGGTGTATGTGCTTTGATGCAGGCAGGTTTTGAGACACTAGTAGAAGCAGGATACGACTCGAGAAACGCATATTTTGAATGTATCCACGAAATGAAACTGATCGTAGATCTGATCTATCAGTCCGGTTTTGCAGGAATGAGATATTCTATCTCCAATACAGCAGAATATGGTGATTACATAACAGGTCCGAAGATCATCACAGATGAGACGAAGAAAGCGATGAAACAGATCCTTACAGATATTCAGGATGGTACATTTGCAAAAGACTTCCTTCTTGATATGTCTGAAGCAGGCGGTCAGGCACACTTCCGTGCAATGAGAAAACTTGCATCAGAACATCCGTCAGAGAAAGTGGGAGCAGAGATCAGAAAACTTTATAGCTGGAGTGATGAAGATAAATTGATCAATAACTAATCGAAAGAGAAGTTTTGTTTTGAAACGGGATGCACCGCAGATGCAGTGCATCCCGTTTTTTGCTGACAACGAGCCAAAATCCGGGTTTGCCCGAGACCTTGGCGACCGCTTATAATCCCGGAATGTGCCTTTTGGTATTTCCGATGATTGGCAATGGTGAATTTAATCGAAACAAAAAAGACATCTGCCTGACGGGAGCAGATGTCTTTTACGTTTCTATAAATTTTATGAATAAGATTAAGCAATGCTGCTTACAGCTTTGGAAAGACGAGAGATCTTTCTGGAAACTGTTTTTTTGTGGTAAACACCTTTTGTTCCAGCTTTGGAAATCTCGACAATCGCTGCGTGAAGAGCAGTCTTAGCAGTTTCAACATCTTTAGCAGCAACTGCAGCTTCTACTTTCTTTACAGCAGTTTTTACTTTAGATTTAATTGCTTTGTTTCTTGCAGCTTTAGTCTCGTTTACTAAAATTCTTTTCTTAGCAGACTTAATGTTAGCCAATGCGTACACCTCCATATATATCTATGATTTCAAATGTAATTTGAGTTTCCGCAGACTCGGACACGGACGTTCTGCTGAAACATACTCATTTATTTTATGCCAAGTCGAAAAGCTTGTCAATACATATTTTAAGAAATATTGGGAATTATGGAACTTATATATGGGAAAATTGTATTTTGATATGAAGTTATACGGATATGACGACTAGAACAGAGGAAGTGAGGATGAGATATGATTAGAAATTATAGTGTGCGTACAGATCTTGCGCTGGAAGAAAAAGAACGGTTCGAATCGGATAATGTTGAAATTTCAGGGGTGGTTCTTGAAGAAGATTATGACGAAGAAACAGAGCTTCGTATTACGAGAGTTGAAATCAAAACAGAAAACGGAGCTAAGGCGATGGGGAAACCTGTTGGAACGTATCTGACGGTTGAAACACCGGATTTGGCAATGCCTGATGCGGAAAATCAAATGCTGATTGCGGAAAAAATTTGTTCCTATATAAAAGAATTGATCCGAAAGCTTGAGCTGAGAAGCAAAGATATATCTATTCTTGTAGTAGGTTTAGGAAACAGAGAAGTAACTCCTGATTCTCTCGGGCCTTGTGTAGCGGATCATTTGTCCGTAACCCGTCATATCGTGAAAGAGTATGGTAAGTATGCAATGGGAACGGACGATGCGCCAATGATCAGTGCGATTGTTCCTGGAGTCATGGGACAGACCGGAATGGAAAGTGCGGAAATTGTACGAGGAATTGTTTCAGAGACAAACCCTGATGTTGTGATAGCAGTTGATGCTTTGGCAGCAAGAAACAGTAAGCGGCTGAATCGGACGATACAGATCGCAGATACGGGAATCCATCCCGGCAGCGGCGTCGGAAACCATCGGAATGGAATGACAAAGGAAACGCTGGGTGTACCGGTCATAGGGATCGGCGTTCCGACAGTTGTCGATGCGGCAACCATTGTAAATGATACAATGGAAAATTTTATTTTAGCGCTTGAATCATCAGAGTCTCTGAAAGGAGTAGGAGAAGTGCTTCGATCTTATAACGCCGGAGAAAAATATGAATTTGTAAAAGAATTGATCTCCCCTCATTTAAACGGGATGTTCGTAACGCCGAAAGATGTTGACGAAATGGTTCATCATATCAGCCATACGTTGGCGGAAGCAATTAATATGCTCTTTTCGGGATGTGGAGACGGTCAGGAAGCATAAGAAGAGAAAACAGGGCATACACTGTCAGAAGTAATAGAAAGACGAGGGCGATGTCAGATGGCAGATCGATTTCGAATCATGGAAAAAGAGAGAGAACGGAAGAATCGGATAATACGTTTTGTATTTTTTGTGATGGCAGCTCTCTGTTTTATTTCAAAGGAGGCATGGTCAGCACGGCTGTATGGCATCCAGACTCATATTTTTTCGAATGCTGAGGAAATGTACATGCCGGGACTTGCGTATTTGAACCGGAAACCTCAAAAAACGGTTCATGAGTTTTTCATAGAGCAGTCATATCTTTTTCTGCCAACGGCGGGATATGCGATCAGTCATAAAAGAGAAGGATTTCCTGTGGAAGACAAAGAAACTGCTGCCAAAATATTAGAAGCACAGGCGAATGATGAAAATCGGATCGATGAAAATGGAAATCTTGTCGGAGAAGCAATTCCGGAAACGGTACAAAACTCCCAGACGTCTGCCGGAACAAACGGATCTGTCATCGATATGTCGATTGAAAAATTGAGAGATTTTGATTATTTGCTCGGCAATTTTTATACGGTGGACAGCTCTACTATGATCGGACCGGAACAGTTGAATGCAGATGATCTTCTTGGCAGAAGCATGAAAATCAACTCTGCAAAGAACGGTCCGAAAGTACTCATCTTTCACACACATTCTCAGGAAGAATTTGTTGATTCGATCCCAGGAGATCCTGCAACGAGTATTGTCGGAGTGGGAGAGTATTTATGTGAACTTCTGAACAAGCGCGGAGTGGAAACGATTCATGATACCGGTGTATATGATATTATTAACGGACAGCTTGACAGAAGTAATGCATATGAAAATGCCGAGGCATCCGTTCGTCCGATCCTTGAGGCGAATCCGACGATCGAAGTAGCGATTGATCTCCACAGAGACGGCGTTGCGGAAGGAACGCATTTAGTTACGGAAGTCAACGGAAAACCGACGGCGAAAATTATGTATTTTAATGGATTGAGCCGTTCACGGACAAATGGAGATATTGACTATCTTTATAATCCATACATACAAGATAATCTGGCATTTTCCCTTCAAATGCAGCTTGCATCAGAACGGATGTACCCCGGGTTTGCAAGACATATTTATTTACGGGCATATAGATATAATCTGCATCTGCTTCCAAAATCTCTTTTGATCGAGGCGGGAGCACAGACAAATACGGTAGGAGAAATGAAAAACGCAATGGAAGTTTTGGCAGATACGCTGTGTGAAGTGATATTGGAATAATGGAAGGAACTGGCTTTTTTGACAGAGGCATTTGCTTTGAAAAATGCTATTTACAAGAACTATAACGAGTGGTATCATTAAAAATAATACCCTCAGATGAACAGGATGATGAAATCCTTCGTCTGAGGGTACAATCTCGTTATAATGTGAAAGAGAATATTCATATCCGGCGCAAAGTATATGGAACCGGTGAATACAGCACAAATAGAACGGGAATGAGCGATAAAGGAGAAAGTAAATGGCGGGAAATCATACATATGATGCAGGGAGTATCTCTGTATTAGAAGGTCTGGAGGCAGTGCGGAAACGCCCCGGAATGTATATAGGAAGTGTGTCTACGAAAGGATTGAACCATCTTATCTATGAAATTGTAGACAATTCAGTGGACGAGCATTTGGCGGGATTTTGTACGGAGATCAGCGTTACGTTAGAGAAGGACGGCACAGCAACCGTGACGGATAATGGAAGAGGAATACCGGTTGATATGCATCAAAAAGGAGTTTCTGCGGCAAGACTCGTGTTTACGACGCTTCATGCAGGAGGCAAGTTTGATGATTCAGCCTACAAGACAAGCGGAGGACTTCATGGCGTCGGTTCTTCGGTTGTAAACGCCCTTTCAGCCTTTATGGATGTGAAGATCAGCCGTGACGGTGCGGTGTATCATGACAGATATGAGCGAGGAATTCCGGTGATTGATTTGGAAGACGGACTTCTTCCGAAAATTGCCAAGACAAGAAAGACAGGGACAACGATTAATTTCCTGCCGGACGATACGATCTTCGAAAAAACAAAATTTCGTGCGGAGGAAGTAAAGAGCAGACTGCACGAGACAGCATATTTGAATCCGGAACTGACAATTATCTTTGAGGATAAAAGGGGCGAGCAGACGGAACATATCGAGTATCATGAGCCGGAAGGAATCACAGGATTTATCCGGGATCTTAATAAGAAAAAAGAGGCGCTTCATGAACCTGTTTATTTTCACGGGGACGCAGATGGGATCGAAGTGGAAGCAGCATTTCAGTATGTCAATGAATTTCATGAAAATGTACTTGGATTCTGCAACAATATATATAATGCCGAAGGTGGTACGCATCTGACCGGATTTAAAACGACATTTACAACGGTGATGAATCAATATGCCAGAGAAATCGGAATTTTGAAAGATAAAGATCCCAATTTTACCGGAGCGGATATCCGAAACGGAATGACCGCGATCATTTCGATCAAGCATCCTGACCCTAGATTTGAAGGTCAGACAAAAACAAAGCTTGATAATCCGGATGCTGCGAAAGCAGTAAGCAAAGTTGCCGGAGATGAAGTTGTTCTTTATTTTGATCGTAACCTTGATGTCTTGAAGACCGTATTGTCAAGCGCGGAAAAAGCTGCCAAAATCCGTAAGACAGAAGAAAAGGCAAAAACGAATCTTCTGACAAAACAGAAATATTCCTTTGATAGTAATGGAAAGCTTGCAAATTGTGAGAGCAGAGATCCGAAAAAATGTGAGATCTTTATCGTAGAGGGAGATTCTGCCGGCGGTTCTGCAAAGACGGCGCGGAACAGGAATTTTCAAGCGATCCTGCCTATTCGTGGGAAAATATTGAATGTGGAAAAAGCAAGTATTGATAAAGTTTTGGCAAATGCAGAGATCAAAACAATGATCAATGCGTTTGGATGTGGGTTTTCTGAAGGGTACGGAAATGATTTTGATATTACGAAACTTCGTTATGACAAAATTATAATCATGGCGGATGCAGACGTAGACGGCGCGCATATATCGACACTTTTACTAACTTTATTCTATCGTTTTATGCCGGAACTGATTTATGAGGGACATGTATATATTGCCATGCCTCCCCTTTATAAAGCTATGCCGAAAAACGGGAAAGAAGAATATCTTTATGATGATAAAGCGCTTGAAAGATATCGGAAAACACAGAAAGGTTCCTTCACTCTTCAACGATATAAAGGTCTTGGGGAAATGGATGCAGAACAGTTGTGGGAGACAACTTTGGATCCTGAACGCCGGCTTTTGAAATTGGTGGAGATTGAAGACGCAAGGATGGCCTCCAGTGTGACAGAGATGCTTATGGGAACGGAAGTACCGCCGCGGCGCGCATTTATTTATGAAAACGCAACAGAGGCGGAACTGGATGTCTGACGGAAAATAAAAATCCTGTCCTGTGTATAAGTGGAAGGAAGGAGACGAGAAATGAACAGTGAATCACAGATCATAAGAACCGAATATTCAGATCTTATGAAGAAATCATATATTGATTATGCAATGAGCGTAATCATCTCCCGGGCGCTTCCGGATGTGCGAGACGGACTTAAGCCGGTACAGCGACGTACACTTTATGATATGTACGAACTCGGGATCCGTTATGACAAGCCATATCGAAAATGTGCTCGTATTGTGGGAGATACTATGGGTAAATACCATCCCCACGGAGACAGTTCGATCTATGAAGCGCTTGTAGTGATGGCGCAGGAATTTAAAAAAGGGATAACGCTTGTGGACGGGCATGGAAATTTTGGCTCTATAGAAGGAGACGGCGCCGCTGCAATGCGTTATACAGAAGCAAGGCTGACGAAATTTACTCAAGAAGTATGTCTTGCTGATTTGGATAAAGATGTGGTAGATTTCGGTCCGAATTTTGATGAGACAGAAAAAGAACCAATGGTATTGCCGATTCGCGTTCCTAATTTGCTTGTAAATGGAGCGGAGGGAATTGCTGTCGGTATGGCTACAAGTATTCCGCCTCATAATCTTGGCGAAGTGATTGATGCTGTAAAAGCATATATCAAGAATGATTCGATCAGTACGAAACAACTGATGAAATATATAAAAGGTCCTGATTTTCCGACAGGTGGAATTGTTGTCAATAAAGATGACCTGCTTTCTATTTACGAAACAGGTCAGGGAAAGATCCGGATTCGTGGAAAAGTGGAAGCAGAAGAGATAAAGGGCGGTAAAAAACAGCTTGTGATCAGTGAAATTCCTTACACGATGATCGGGACAGGGATCGGAAAATTTCTGAATGATGTGGCAGGACTTATCGAGTCAAAGAAAACGACGGATATCACAGATATTTCGAACCAGTCTTCTAAAGAAGGAATCCGTATCGTTCTGGAGCTGAAAAAGGGGGCAGATGTAGAAAATCTGAAAAATATGCTCTATAAAAAGACACGCCTTGAAGACACATTCGGTGTAAATATGCTTGCAGTTGCAGACGGCAGACCGGAAACGCTTGGACTGAAAAAGATAATTGAACATCATGTGGATTTTCGATTTGAATTAGCGACAAGAAAGTATCGAACACTTCTTGGAAGGGAAAAGGAAAAAAGTGAAGTCCAGGAAGGATTGATCAAAGCATGCGATGTGATCGATCTTATCATTGAGATTCTTCGGGGAAGTAAATCAGTAAAAGATGCGAAAGCATGTCTTGTAAACGGGGTGACCGACAATATTACGTTTAAGTCCTCAATTTCGAAAAAGATGGCAGTTCTTCTTCGGTTTACCGAACGGCAGGCAACAGCGATCCTGGAAATGCGGCTGTATCGTCTGATCGGTTTGGAAGTGCAGGCGTTGATTGCAGAACATGAGCAGACTTTGAAAAATATCGCCCGCTATGAAGATATTCTTAATCATTATGATTCTATGGCAGAGGTAATCATTGAAGAATTAAATGCGTTTAAAAAAGAGTATGCGAAACCGCGCCGTACAGTTGTTGAAAATGCAGAAGAAGCTGTGTTTGAAGAAAAGAAAATCGAAGAGCAGGAAGTTGTCTTTTTAATGGATCGTTTCGGATACGCGAGAACAGTGGATACTGCTGTTTATGAGCGGAATAAAGAAGCGGCAGACAGCGAGAATAAATATGTAGTACATTGTATGAATACAGGGAAAATATGTATTTTTACAAACAAAGGGAAAATGCATCAGGTGAAAGTTCTTGATCTCCCGCATGGAAAATTCCGGGATAAAGGAGTTCCGATCGATAATATCAGTAACTATTCCAGTGCAGATGAGCAGATCGTCTCTGTATACGATTCTGAACAGATGCGTTTTGCAATGTTTTTGTTTACGACAGCGCAAGGAATGATAAAGAAAGTAGACGGCAGCGAATTTCAAGTGTCTAAAAGGACGATTGCCGCAACGAAACTTCAGGAAGAAGATTTTCTGCTAAGCGTGCAGGTGATCAATGAAAATAAGCATGTTGTTCTTCAGACAAAAAGCGGTTATTTCCTCAGATTCCCTGCTTCAGATGTTCCGGTGAAGAAGAAAGCCGCAGTAGGTGTAAGAGGAATCCGGCTTCAGAAAAAGGATGAGTTGGACAATGTTTACCTTTTTGAAGAGGGAACGGAGACAAAGATTACATATAATGAAAAAGAAGTGACTCTAAACAGACTGAAGACGGCAAAACGGGATGGAACAGGAACAAAAGCGCGAAAATAAAGCGAAAATAGTGCAGAAACCTTGCATTATTAAAAAAACAGTGCTATACTGATAGCAGTTACATAGAAATCCGGCAGAAGAGTGAACGAAAGTTCACTCTTCTTTGTTGCTATGCATACAACAGAAATATCCTGCAGATATTTTTAGTTGTGACCCCATTGAAAAACAGAAGTGGATAGGCAGAACGATTCTGCTGATCAGGAAGAAAGGAAGTATCGCGTGTCAAGAAGAGAAGAATACGAACAGAAAACAGAAGAACTTTTAGACCCTATCGTGTCGGAACTTGGATTTGAACTGGTAGATGTAGAATATGTCAAAGAAGCAGGAACATGGTATCTTCGGGCATATATTGACAAACCGGGAGGGATTACGGTAGACGACTGTGAGGCAGTCAGCAGAAGATTTTCAGATGTTCTCGATGAGAAAGATTATATTTCGGATTCTTATGTGTTTGAAGTAAGTTCACCGGGACTTGGAAGACCATTAAAAAAGGAAAAGGATTTTAAACGAAGTATCGGAGAAGAAGTGGAAATACGCACTTATCGGGCAATCGACCGACAGAAAGAATTTACCGGTATTTTGAAAGAGTTTGATGAGGACACTGTGACCATTGAATATGAGGACGGGACAGAACAGGTATTTGAACGGTCAGAGATAGCTTTAATCCGTCTTGCTTTGGATTTTTAAATTTTAGGAGGAAATGAAAAAATGAACACAGAGTTAAAAGAAGCGTTGACAATTCTTGAGAAAGAAAAAAATATCAGCAAAGATGTTATGATGGATGCGATTGAAAATTCACTGATCAGCGCATGTAAGAATCATTTTGGAACGTCAGACAATATTAAAGTGATCATGGATCGTGACACTTGCGATTATTCTGTATATGCAGAGAAGACGGTAGTGGAAGAAGTATTTGATCCGGCAATGGAAATCAGTCTTGAAGAAGCTGAAAAACTGGATTCGGCACTGCAGATCGGAGATATCGCACAGATCCCTGTACATTCAAAAGAGTTTGGGCGTATTGCAACACAGAATGCGAAGAATCTGATTCTTCAGAAGATCCGTGAAGAAGAGCGTAAAGTAGTGTTTGACCAGTATTTTGAGAAAGAAAAAGATATTGTAACGGGTGTTGTTCAGCGTTATGTCGGCAAAAATATTAGTATCAACCTTGGAAGAGCTGACGCAATGCTCACAGAAAATGAGCAGGTGAAAGGGGAACACTTTAAGCCGACGGAACGTATCAAACTTTATATCGTTGAAGTGAAGAATACACCGAAAGGTCCGAAGATCCTTGTGTCCCGTACACATCCGGAACTTGTGAAACGTCTTTTCGAGGCAGAAGTAGCGGAAGTAAGAGACGGTACGGTAGAAATTAAAAGTATTGCAAGAGAGGCCGGTTCCCGTACGAAGATGGCTGTATGGTCAAATGATCCAAACGTAGATCCGGTAGGCGCGTGTGTGGGAATGAACGGCGCAAGAGTCAACGCGGTTGTTCAGGAACTTCGCGGGGAAAAGATTGATATCATCAACTGGGATGAAAATCCGGCGCTGCTGATCGAAAATTCTCTTAGTCCTGCAAAAGTGATTTCTGTAATGGCTGATCCGGAAGAAAAGATCGCAAGCGTAATCGTTCCTGATTATCAGCTTTCACTTGCAATCGGAAAAGAAGGACAGAACGCGCGTCTTGCGGCAAGACTTACAGGATATAAGATTGATATTAAGAGTGAGACTCAGGCAATCGAGGCAGGAGAACTTCCGGAAAATTATATGGAACAGATGGGACTTGTAGGTGAGGAAGGTTATACCGGAGACTACGAAGAAGAGTATGACGAGGAATATAAAGAGGAGTTCACTGAGGAAGAAGGAAATGATGAAGGCAATGAGCCGGAAGAAATTGAATTTGTTGAGACGGATAATGAGTAAGAACTAAAGGAGTGGGTTATTTGGCAGTCAATAAAAAAATCCCTATGCGTAAATGCGTAGGCTGTGGAGAAATGAAACCTAAAAAAGAACTGCTGCGGATACTCAGGACAGAAACCGGAGAATTCGTCGTGGATGCGCTTGGGAAAGCGAACGGCAGAGGCGCTTACTTATGCCGAAGTGTAGAATGTTTTCAAAAAGCGGTAAAGAACCGCGGATTGGAACGATCATTTAAGCAGGCAATACCGCCGGAAGTATACGAGAGAATGGAAAAGGAGATGGGCGAGATTGAGTAAAAGAGATAAAGTCCTTTCCTTGATCGGACTGGCGATGAAGGCTGGAAAATGTGTAAGCGGCGAGACGATGACGGAAAGCGAGACGAAATCAGGCAGAGCGAAGCTTGTCATTGTCGCAGGTGACGCATCAGAGAACACGAAGAAAAATTTTCGGGATATGTGTAAGTTTTATAAAGTTCCATTTTGTTTCTACGGAGATAAAGATACCTTAGGGCATGCAATGGGAAAAGAATTCCGTGCATCTCTGGCGATACTTGACGAAGGATTTGCAGATGGAATTCAAAGAGAGCTGAAAAACCGAGAGGATATTGCATAAGGAGGTAGTTGTAATATGACAAAAATGAGGGTACATGAACTTGCGAAAGAGCTTGGAATGGAGAATAAAGAGCTTATCGATTTACTGCATAAAAAGAATGTGGAGGTGTCAAACCATATGAGTTCTATTGAGGACAGCATGGCAGATGAAATCCGAAAAGAAAGAACGGCAAAAGCAGAATCAAAAACAGCGGGAGAGGACGCGCCGAAAAAGAAAAATCTGGCATTTGTGATCCGTCCTCAGAATTCAAAAAACAGCAGCCGGATTCAGGGAAAACGCCCGGCTCAAAAACCGGCACGTCCGCAGCAAAACACCCGTCCGAACGAGGGAAAGACAGCAGAGCGTCAGACGGCAAAAGAAACGCGTTTGGAGAAACCATCGGCGGTAAAACCGACAGCGGAAAAGCCGGCAGCTGTGCGTCCGAATACGGAGGCGAAAACAGAAAAACCGGCAGAGCGCCAGGCGGCAGAGAAACCGCAGACAGTACGTCAGGAAAAAGCGGCGCCGGTACAGAATGAAAAAGCATCTGATAAAGAAAGAAAATCTGACAATACTCGTCCGGTAAGAGAAAATCGAGACGCAAGACCGTCATCAGACCGTCCGGTAAGAGAAAATCGGGAGAACCGGGGAGAAAGACAGGGAAGAGACGGAAAATCTTCTGAAAGACAGGGAAGATTTGACCGAGGATCAAATGATCGTCCGCGTCAGGACAGAGGTCAGGGAGGCCGTTCTTTTGGAGATGGACGACAGGGTCAGGGACGCAATGACAGAGACCGCAGACAGAGCGGACAGAATGGTCGTCAGGACAGGGAAAAAAGAGAATCCCGCCGAGATGATGTTGCAGCTTCAATCGTAGAGCAGCAGAAGAGTCAGCGCAATAAAGCGAAAGATAAAGAACGTGACAATAAGAAAAAAGAATACAGAGACGAAGCATTTGACGGAAAAGGAAAGAAAGGCAAGAAACAGAAGCAGGTAGCCGAAGTAAAAAGACCGCAGCCAAAAGAAGAGAAAAAAGAAGAAAAGATCAAACAGATCGTAATTCCGGAAGTGCTTACAATCAAGGAACTTGCTGACAAAATGAAGATTGTTCCGTCTGTGATCGTGAAAAAACTGTTCCTTCAGGGAAAAGTTGTAACAGTGAATCAGGAGATTGATTACGATACTGCAGAGGAGATTGCAATGGAGTTTGAAGTTCTCTGTGAAAAAGAAGAAGTTGTGGATGTGATTGAAGAACTTCTCAAAGAAGAGGATGAGGATGAAAATCTGATGACAAAACGTCCTCCGGTCGTATGCGTAATGGGGCATGTAGACCACGGTAAAACGTCTCTTCTTGATGCGATCCGCCATTCAAATGTGATCGACCGCGAAGCAGGCGGTATTACGCAGCATATCGGAGCGTATGTTGTGGAGGCAAACGGAGAAAAAATTACGTTCCTTGATACACCGGGACACGAAGCGTTTACAGCAATGCGTATGAGAGGAGCAAGTTCTACAGATATTGCTATCCTTGTTGTAGCAGCGGATGACGGTGTAATGCCACAGACAGTGGAAGCAATCAATCATGCGAAAGCTGCCGGAATTGAGATTATAGTTGCAATTAATAAGATTGATAAACCGAGCGCAAATATTGAGCGTGTGAAACAGGAATTGACAGAATATGAATTGATTCCGGAAGATTGGGGCGGAAGCACAATTTTTGTTCCGGTATCCGCGCATACAAAAGAAGGAATTCCTGAGCTTCTTGAAATGGTACTTCTGACGGCAGAAGTTATGGAATTGAAAGCAAATCCGAATCGTGCGGCGAGAGGTCTTGTGATCGAGGCAGAGCTTGATAAAGGAAAAGGATCTGTTGCGACAGTTCTCGTTCAGAAAGGTACGCTTCATGTAGGAGATGCGATCGCGGCAGGAAGCGCACATGGCCGTGTTCGTGCGATGATGGATGATAAAGGACGAAGAGTAAAAGAGGCAGGTCCGTCTCAGCCGGTAGAGATTCTTGGATTAAATGACGTTCCGAACGCAGGAGAAGTGTTTGTAGGATGTGATTCTGAAAAAGACGCCAGAAGCTTTGCGGAAACATTTATCGCTCAGAATAAAGTGAAACTTCTCGATGAGACAAAATCAAGAATGTCTCTTGACGATCTGTTCAGCCAGATCCAGGAAGGTAATTTGAAAGAACTGAACATCATTGTAAAAGCAGACGTTCAAGGTTCTGTAGAAGCAATCAAGCAGAGTCTTTTGAAACTTTCGAATGATGAAGTTGTAATTAAGATCATTCACGGCGGTGTAGGAGCAATTAATGAATCAGATGTCAGCCTTGCTTCAGCTTCTAATGCGATCATTATCGGATTTAACGTTCGTCCTGATGCGACGGCAAAAGAGATTGCAGACAGAGAAGGCGTTGATCTGAGACTTTACAGAGTCATTTACAATGCGATTGAAGATGTGGAAGCGGCAATGAAGGGAATGCTTGATCCGGTATTTGAAGAGAAAGTTCTCGGCCATGCAGAAGTTCGTCAGACATTCAAAGCATCCGGAGTCGGAACAATCGCGGGATCCTATGTTCAGGATGGTATTTTTGAGAGAAATTGTTCGGTACGTTTGATCCGTGACGGAATTGTTGTATTTGACGGACCGCTTGCATCTTTGAAACGATTTAAAGACGATGTGAAAGAAGTAAGAGCCGGATATGAGTGCGGTTTTGTATTCGAAAATTATAATGACATCAAAGAAGGAGATCAGGTGGAAGCTTATAAAATGGTCGAGACTGAGAGAAAATAAATTTGATTGAGAAACAGGACAATTAATTTCGCAGATGAAAAGAGGGAACATCAATGAGAAAAAACAGCATAAAAAATACCCGTGTAAATGCGGAAGTTCAAAGAGAACTGAGTAAGATACTGCGTGGCGGGATCAAAGATCCGAGAGTGTCGCCCATGACATCTGTGGTGGCAGTGGAAGTAGCGCCGGATCTGAAGACATGTAAAGCATATGTCAGCGTACTGGGTGATGAAAAGGCGCGTCAGGATACGATCAAAGGACTGCAAAGCGCGGAAGGTTATATACGCCGTGAACTTGCCCGTACGATTAATATGAGAAATACTCCGGAGATAAAGTTTATTGTAGATCAATCAATCGAGTATGGCGTAAATATAAGCAAGAAGATTGATGAAGTCACAAAGGATTTGAAAGATGAGGCCGGTGATTCCGATGAAGAATGAAAAATTTGATTTAAACCAACTTTTAAAAGATAAAAAGAAAGTTGCCCTGGGCGGACATGTCCGCCCGGATGGCGATTGTATTGGTTCTGTGATGGGGCTGTATCATTATCTGAAGCAGGAATATCCAGAGATCCAAACCGACGTTTATCTGGAAAAAATTCCGGAAGCCTTTCGTTTAATAAAAGGAACGGACGAAGTTTACTCTGAGTTGAGAGATGAGGAGACGTTGTACGATTTGTTTCTTTGTTTAGACTGCGGAGATCCGATGCGTCTTGGATTTTCACGTCCGCTTTTCGAAAATGCAAAAGAATCTGTATGTATTGATCATCATATCAGCAATGAGGCATTTGCAGATTTGAATTATATTGTACCTGATGCAAGCTCGACTTCAGAACTTGTCGTTACGCTTTTGGATGAGGAGCGTATCCCACAGGAATCGGCGGAAGCACTCTATATGGGAATTGTTCATGATACAGGAGTGTTCCGATATTCTTGTACATCACCGGAAACGATGGAAAATGCAGCAAAGCTCATGCGAAAAGGAATCAATGGAAATGAGATCATTGAAAAGACTTTCTATGAGAAAACATATGTCCAAAATCAGATTCTGGGAAGAGCGCTTCTTGAGAGTATGCTTATTATGGATCGAAAGTGTATTGTGTCGGTAATTCGGAAGAATTCTATGGAGTTCTTTCATGCAGAACCGTCTGATCTGGAAGGAATTGTAAGTGTTCTTCGCCAGACAAAAGGGGTAGAGGTTGCTATCTTCTTACATGAGATTGAACCACATAAATATAAAGTGAGCATGCGTTCAAAAGATCTGATAGATGTCAGTGTGATTGCAAAGCATTTTGG
>CAJLUP010000027.1 GCA_905209865.1 uncultured Lachnospiraceae bacterium | reverse complement strand
TTATGTCCTCATTAAATAACAGCGTCATTATAGTAAAAAAAGTTTTTACATCTGCCGTTACAGCTCTGGGCATATCTGAAAAAAATATCATCGTGCCGATCACGATCGAGATAAATGACCTTGATAAAAAAACAATCGCAGAGTCTGTCGTAAAATGCGAAACGAATACGTTCAGGGATTTTATCTTAAAACAAAATGAAAAGAGAAAAAATTGATTAGCCCAAAAATCAACCCTTAATCACCGAAAATGCCAAAAGGCACATTCGGGGATTGTAGGCGGTCGCCAAGATCTCTGGCAAGCCCGGACTTTGGCTCGCCGCCATGCAAAAGGGGACAGGCGGTCGCACACTGCCTGTCCCTTTCCTGTTATTCATAACGCACTTCTTTTAAAAAGAGTCCTCTTGCCGGCGCCAAAAATCCGGCCTTCGCCCTGTCATTACTGTCAAGTGCCTCTTTCACACTCTCTGCCGTGCGCTCCCCGACTCCGACTTCAAGCAAAGTTCCTGTCAGGATTCGCACCATATGATACAAAAAACCGGTTCCGTCATATCGAATCACAACATAATCTCCCATACCGATTCGATTCTGACCATTGCCTTGTATTTTGCCTTTTTCTTCCGTAATCGTAATACCATAAACCGTCCGTCTGACGGACTTTCCGTCTTTTTTGTCTGTATATGCTGCAAACGAATGCATTCCGGTCAAATATCCCGCCGCTTTTTTCATACTTGCAAGATCCAGTTCCCTCGGGAAATGATAACAATATCTGCGCGTAAACACATCCGGCTTCATCCCTGTATCGATCCGATATTCGTAAACTTTCCCTGTCGCGCTTTTTCGCGCATGAAATCCATTTTTCACCAGTTCCGCATTGAGAATACGAATATCCGGCGGCAGAGAGTCATTCAGTTTTCTTACAAACAGATCAGTCTGCACTTTTCCCGAAAGAACAATGCTTACCGTCTGACCGAGTGCATGAACTCCCGCATCCGTTCTGCCCGAGCCGTCCGCCTGTACCTCATATCCTGTGCACTGCGTCAAAGCTCCCTCTAAGATTCCCTGTATCGTCCGATCCGTGTTCGCCTGCCTCTGCCATCCCTGATAATTCGTCCCATCATACGCGATCGTTAATTTGTATGTCCTCATAACGATATCTACTGCAGAAATTTCTTAAGCTCGTCCACAAATGTACCTGCGTCTTTAAACTCTCTGTATACAGAAGCAAAACGCACATACGCCACCGGATCCAGTTCTTTTAATTTCTCCATAACGATCTCTCCGATCTCACTGCTCGGAATCTCTTTTTCCTCACGGTTAAAAATTTCAAGTTCGATGGCATCGATCGTCTTTTGGATCGCTTCCGCAGGAACCGGACGTTTATAACATGCGCTTAATACGCCATGTTCAATCTTAGATCTTTCATACTGCTCTCTGTTATTATCTTTTTTTATAACAATGAGCGGAATCGTCTCTACTTTTTCATATGTCGTAAATCTTCTGCCGCACTCGTCACAAGAACGCCTTCTCCTGATCGAGTTTTTATCTTCCGCGGGACGAGAATCTATCACTCTCGTATCCGGATTTCCACAATATGGACATCTCATGATCTTTCCGCCTTTCTTTCTCTTTTTTCTGTTTCTGTATCATTTTTCTTTTCAACTTATGACTCGTTTATTATATCACAGGCTTTAAAATTTTTGTAAAAATTTTTCTTCTTTAATTTCTACAAGTACAATATCCGGTCCGATCTTTTTTATACAGGAAAACGGAATCACATATTCGCTGTCTGTTCCGAAAAAACCACAGATTTTTCCCGGTCCCGGTATAATGATCGCCTCGATTTCCCCGGTACATATATTTATTTCCACATCCGCAATACAGCCGAGACGTTTCCCGCTGCAGACGTTGATCACTTCCTTTTCCTTTAATTCACAGATTCGCATACCGGTCGCCGCCATTTTTATTTTCTTCATTTATTATATGAAAAACCTGTCTTTTCGTTTCTCTTTCTTTTTTTCAATTTATGAGATACAATAACATCAGTAAAGAAACACCGACAACAATTTCTATACGAAAGGATTTTAAATATGAAAGAGACGATTTTATTATTTCATCCGCCGGAGAAAAAACAGCTTCTGAAACTTCAGTCAGCCTTACTGCCTCTGCACATCCGCATTCAGATCATTAAACGCGAACAATACAACCAGCCTCTCGGATTTCTTGCAGGCATGAAAGAGATTTCCCCGGTCGAGGGAACTTACGAAGGGGAGGAACTTCCGGACACAATGTTTCTCTTCTGCTCACTTGACAGCGGCAGACTGGATCAGGTTCTGGCAGCCCTTCGGAAAAGCGGAGCCGGACCGTTTCCATATAAGGCGGTATTAACGCCGACGAACAGCAAATGGAACGCACTCGACTGCTTCAGCGAAATCCGCCGTGAACACGAAGCGCTCCATCCATAAAGAATACAAAAACGGCAGACATTTTCTGCCGCTTTAGGGAGAGATAACTATGTGGAAACAAAGAACCTTAAAAAAAGCTTCTAAGTCATATATGAAACAGGCGTATACCAAAATGGTGTCCGTCTGCTTCATTATTTCTTTGCTCACAACAGCATACCCTATATCTACAACTTTTTTGAATTTGCAGAAGCTTTCCGGCCCTGCTTACTCAGATGCCGCATTTTCTTTAAGCATTCCTAATTCGGAAGCATTTGCCGAGACTATCGGACTGATTTTCGGTGGAAATACTTTTCTGAAACTTTTACAGAATACGCTGTTCCATGTGTTCTCCTTTTTGATTGATCTTTGTTCAGCAAGTATTTCTGTATTTTTCAACGCTCTGCGAACGATCAACGCCTGCTTCACTGAACCGTTCAGTGCGTCGCTTATATTTCTTATTATCGGACTTCTCGTGACCTTTATCTATCAGTTATTCGTCAATTATGTGCTGATTGTAGGGGAAATGAGATTTTTCCTCGAAACGCGGAAGTATAAAAGAACCTCTATCTCTAAGATTTTCTTCTTGTATAAACTCCGCTGCCTCTCGGCATCAGTATGGGTAATGTTCTGCAGATCTGTTTTTCAGTTTCTTTGGAATTTTACCATTGCAGGCGGTATTATAAAGCACTACGAATATGCGATGATCCCGTATATTTTAGCAGAGAACCCGAAAATAAGCCGAAAAGACGCTTTCTTTTTGTCAAAACAACTCATGCAGAAAAACAAATGGAAACTGTTCCTGCTGGATTGTTCTTTTATCGGATGGAAGCTTTTGTCCATTGCAACGCTTGGCCTCCTTGATTTTCTGTTTGTCAACCCATATATCACCGGATGCAAAGCAGAACTTTATGCAGCCCTTCGCAGAGACTATGTTCTCTCCCGTTCCCAGCGCTACGAAATGCTGAACGATTCTTATTTGGAACACGTTCCTTCCGAGGATGAGCTTCTCATCAGCAAAGCGCTTTACGATGATTCGCAAGGACCTTATACGAAGATCTCCTATTTTGAGCCGGAGCAATACCCCGTCTTTCTTTTCTCTGTCCAGCCTAAAATGGTAAAGCCTTCTGCCCGCGTATATCGAAATTATGACGTTTTGTCATGTATTTTTCTGTTCCACGCCGCTTCTTGTTTCGGATGGATTCTTGAAGCGCTCATCCACCTTATGCGTGACGGAACAGTTTCCGACGTCCGCTTATTACTCGGTCCGTGGCTTCCGCTCTACGGAATTTATGGACTTTTTATCATTAAGCTGTCGAAACGGCTGCTCAAAAAACCTGTTTCCGTTTTCTTCCTTAATTTTGCAGTATTTTCAATATTGCAGTATTTGTTCAGCTTTACGATGGAATTTTTTACCGGATGCAGGCTTTGGGACTTCAGTGAATTTTTCCTTAATCTCAACGGCAGGATCTATCTTGGCGGATCTGCCGCATTTGCTCTGCTTGGATGCGCGTTCATCTATTACCTGGCGCCAAACTGGACAAATCATTTTTCAAAATTATCAAAGAAAACGCAAACGGTTTTCTGTGTCATTTTAAACATTTTATTCCTTTTGGATATTCTTTTGTCAATCATTCTTTCATATTGATTTTTCAAAAAAATAATAGTAAACTTTTCGTAAACGATATTACTATTTATCTGAAAGAAGAACGCATCTTTTCACAACAAAACGGTATGTCATCCAAACGGATGACGGAATGGAGACGATGAATTATGAAAAAACGAGTTGTTATAGCTCTCGGGCACCGCGCTTTGGGCACTACACTTCCTGAACAGCAGCTTTCTGTAAAACATACAGCAAAATGTATCGCCGACCTGATCGAGGAAGGATTTCAGGTTGCCATCACACACAGCAATGCTCCACAAGTCGGCATGATCCATACTGCCATGAATGAGTTTGCAAAAAATCATCCCGAATTTACTGCCTGTCCGATGTCGGTATGTTCTGCCATGAGTCAGGGGTATATCGGATATGATCTGCAGAACGGCATCCGGGAAGAATTACTAAACCGCGGTATTTACCGCACAGTCAGTACAATCCTTACACAGGTGATCGTCGATCCTTATGACGAAGCATTTTACACCCCGACAAAAGTGCTCGGACGATGCATGAACGCAGAGGAAGCGAACGAAGAGCGCAAGAAAGGAAACTATGTGATCGAAGAACCTGGAAAAGGATTTCGCCGTGTCGTATCTGCTCCGAATCCGGTCAAAATCGTAGAACTGGACGCTGTCAACGCTCTGCTTGACGCCGACCAGATTGTAATCGCCGCCGGCGGCGGCGGAATTCCGGTCTTAGAACAGGATAATCATTTAAAAGGAGCAAGCGCCGTTATCGAGAAAGACCTTGCCGCCGGAAAACTGGCAGAAGGAATCGACGCAGATCTTTTAATTATCCTTACGAATGTTGATCAAGTATGTATCAACCACGGACAGGATAATGAACTTCCTCTTTCTGAGATCACAACCGAACAAGCAAAGAATTATATGGAAGAAGGACATTTCGGCATCTATAATATGCTCCCGAAATTCCGCGCGGCTGTAGATTTTATCGAACAGCGCGAAGGTCGATGCGCTTACATTACTTCTTTTGATAAGATAAAAGACGCGCTGAAAGGAAAAACCGGAACAAAAATTTTTTAACAAAAAACAGCCTGATCAATTTAAAACAGATCAGGCTGTTTTTTATTTTTTATCATTCTTTATTTTCCACTCTTCCCATTACAGATAAGACCGTCTAAATTTTTTTAATTTCATGTTGATTTCCGTGTATCAATGGTGTAATATATGCATATATTAGATGTAGTTTTGAAAACTACATGTCGTATTATAATAATTCGGAGGTGTATATTATCATGGGAAACACTCATGCTATTACTAAAAAATCAGTCTTTACAAATAACCGCCATACATTCCGCGCACAGAATTATACAGGAAAAAATTATTCTTCCGCTAATTATACAGTTACCGGCTATCCTTCCGGGAAATCTGCCAATGCAGAAAATCTCTGCGGGAAATTTTCTATCAAAGAACCCGGAAGCGCCATCACCCACTTTATCGGGATGGTCATGGCATTGATCGCATCCTTTCCGCTGCTTATCAAAGCGGCTCAGCAGCCGGATCCTGTTTATCTGATCTCTATGTCCGTTTATGCTGCAAGTTTGATCTTGCTCTACGCGGCAAGCACAACATACCACACATTTAACGTTTCGGAAAAAGGGAACACAGTTTTAAAAAAGATCGACCATATGATGATCTCTGTCCTCATCGCCGGAAGTTATACTCCGGTCTGCTTACTCGTTTTGGAAGGTCGGATGCGGATCATTTTGCTTGCTGTTGTCTGGACTCTTGCACTGACAGGAATTCTGATCAAAGCTTTTTGGGTGTTTTGCCCGAAATGGGTTTCTTCCGTTCTTTATATCGGTATGGGCTGGACATGTGTCCTCGCATTTGCACAGATTTTCAACAATTTGGCTCCTGCAGCTTTCGGTTGGCTGCTCGCAGGCGGCATTGTTTACACAGTCGGCGGCATTATTTACGCATTGAAAGTACCGATTTTCAATAACAGGCATAAAAACTTCGGAAGCCATGAGATCTTTCATCTCTTCGTTATGGGCGGAAGCATCTGTCATTTTATCGTAATGTACGGATACCTGCTGCCGTAGAAACTAACTTCATCGCCATACAAAAAAATCAACAGACATCTTCTCATTTTTGCTTCGATGTCTGTTGATTTTCTTTTTCTTACTAAACGGCGCTAAACAGGTTTTTCCCTGCACACAATCAGCTTTTCACCTTCTTTATATCCTTCCAACGTTTCCTCCGTAAGTATCACGCCCTCACAAAAGGATGCGAATGTTACTGCACTTATGTTTCCGAATTTTGTACTGTCCGCAAGGATGTACGCCTGCCGGCACTGCTTTACCGCCGCGCGCTTCACTTGCGCTTCTCCGGCATCAGGCGTCGTAAATCCTTCTTTTCTCGTAATGCCGTTCGTTCCGAAAAATCCTTTTGTAAAATGATATTTCTGCAGCATCTCCATTGCCTGCGCTCCGATCACTGCTTCTGTGGAGCTTTTCAATTCGCCCCCTATAAGCAAAACATGATTTCCCTGCGACGCAAGTTTTTGCGCATGAGCCACTGCATTCGTCACAAATGACGCTTTCTTCCCCGCCAAAAATTCTACCATATAACCGACGGATGTCCCTGCATCAAGATAGACAAAATCATCATCTTCGATCAGATCTGCTGCATATTGTGCGATCCGAATCTTCTCTTCTTTTTTGACGTTCACTTTTTGTGCCACTGTCGGTTCTCTCATCTCATAGGTATGATCTACAGCAACCGCTCCTCCGAATACCTTCGTCAGCTTTCCCGCCTTATCCAGCGCTGTAATGTCCCGTCTTGCAGTCGATTCCGAGACTCCGAGGCTTTCTGTAATTTCAGCTACCGTAATACTCTTTTTGGCTTTCAGGCGTTCCAATATCCGTTCAAACCTTTGCTCTGTTAACATAATACCCTCTTTGCATATAATAAACTGATACTATATGTTCTTTCTCTTTTTTCTAATACGAGGGTCATCTTTCAATCTATATCTCTTGATGGCCCTCGCATTCATTTACCATATGACACTATTCTATCATCTTTTTACTTTATATGCTTCAAATATTTTATTTTTCCTGCTTTTCCTGCTGCTTTTTCAAACTTTCTTTTTCAATATTCCGAGAAGCAGCGCCGATACAACTGTTCCTGCTACAAGTGCGATCAAATACTGAAGCGGATTTCCTACAACCGGGAATACGAAGATTCCGCCGTGCGGAGCCATCAGCGTACAGTTAAATGCCATCGAAAGCGCTCCTGCAACAGCCGAGCCTGCGATACAAGCCGGAAGCACATGCAGCGGATCAGATGCCGCGAACGGGATCGCTCCTTCTGTGATAAAGGCAAGACCCATGATAAAGTTTGTCGGACCTGCATCCCTTTGCTCCTTCGTAAACTTGTTTTTAAAGAGCATTGTCGCAAGTGCGATCGCACACGGCGCTGTCATTCCGCCGACCATAACTGCCGCCATGATGTCATAATTTCCTGCCGCAATAGATGCAGTACCAAATACATATGCCGCCTTATTAAATGGACCACCCATATCGATCGACATCATTCCTCCGACGATCATTCCAAGAAGGATCTTACTTGTTCCACTCATGCTGGAAAGTCCTGCGTTCAAAGCTGTATTGATTCCGCCCATAACCGGTTCAACCGCAAATGTCATCAACAATCCCATAATCAGGATACCAAATACCGGATACAATAGTACAGGTGAGATTTTCTCGACTGCCTCCGGAAGCTTACTGCACACTTTCTTCAGACCTAAAATAATATATCCTGCTGCAAATCCTGCTACAAGCGCTCCTAAAAATCCGGATTTTCCGCCTGCCGCGATCATTCCGCCTACAAATCCAACTGCAAGCGCCGGACGATCTCCGATCGCCATTGCGATATATCCTGCAAGTACCGGAAGCATAAATCCAAACGCAACGCCGCCGATCTGTTTAAACAAAGCCGCCGCCGGAGTGATCGTACCAAACGCCGCTCTTTCATCTGCCGGAAGAGAACTAAGATCAATACTCAAACCATCGATCAAAAATGCGATCGCGATCAAGATTCCTCCGCCAACTACAAACGGAAGCATATGAGAAACTCCGTTCATAAGCTGTGTATAAATCTTATGTCCGATTCCTCCCGATTTTCCTGATGAAGACGCCGCCGGAGATGTTGTTTCGTTTCCGCTGTGATATACCGGAACATTGCCTGACATTGCCTGATCAATAAGCTGCGCAGCTTTGCTGATGCCATCGGACACCTGACAGATAATGACTTTCTTTCCGTCAAAGCGATCCATCGGAACCTGCGCGTCAGCCGCTACAATGATGCAGTCCGCTTCATTGATCTCCTTCTCGGTGAGAACATTTTTTGCTCCGCCCGAACCTCTTGTCTCGATCTTTACGAAACAATCCTTCGCCTTTGCCGCTTTTTCAATCCCTTCAGCCGCCATATAAGTATGCGCGATTCCGGTCGGGCAAGAAGTAACCGCAAGGATTTTAAATCCGCTCGCCGCCCCTTCGTTCATATCTGCAAGACGCTCATCAATGTCGCCCTGCTCGGAGTCTGCCCGGTCAATGATCTCAAGGAATTCATCAGCGCTCTTCGCATGTCTCAGCGCATCTGCAAACTGCTCATCCATCATCAGCACTGACAGCTTGCTCAGCACATCCAAATGTACATTATCTTTCGTGTTCGGCGCCGCGATCAAAAACATCAATGTAACCGGCTGTCCGTCTAACGCATCAAATTCCACTCCGTCTTTTACTACCATCGCCGCAAGTCCCGGTTTTGTCACTGCATCGCATTTTCCGTGAGGAATAGCAATTCCTTCTCCGATTCCTGTAGTGCTTTCTTCCTCTCTCGCGTATACCTGCTCCCTGTACGCTTCACGATCATTGATTTTTCCGCTTTCAACCATAAGATCAATAATCCGGTCAAGCGCTTCGCTTTTCGTCTTTGGAGCCTCTGTAAGAGAAATACTCCTTTTGTCAAGTAAATCTGTGATCCTCATTCTCTAAACCTCCTTCTTTTATTCGCCCTTTCATCCGCTTTTTTCAGGCGTTTCTTTTCTCGTTCTAAAGCGTTCTTTCTTACTATCTCCCGTTAAATTCCCTCAATTTTGATTTTCATCCTGCCAACCACAGGATTTTCGGTAATTTCCCTCAATGAACTTACCCGCTCTGTTCTTCTGTTTATTTTGCAACTTTTTCATACAGATCCATGATCTCTTCTTTTGTTGCCAAATATTCGGAAAACGCGCTTGCGCTGCCTGCCGACACACCCATATAAAATGCATGTCTATAATCTTTCTTTTCGATCCAGCCGGCAGTAAATCCTGCAACCATCGAGTCTCCTGCTCCTACTGCATTTACCAGCGTTCCTTTCGGCGCCGGAGCCTCATATACGCTTCCGTCTTCCGCCACAAGCACCGCTCCTTCTCCTGCCATAGAGATCAGAACGTTTCTTGCGCCCTGCTCCTGAAGCTTCTTGCCATACGGAATAACTTCTTCTCTCGTCGTCAGTTTCACATTGAACAGATCGCCCAATTCGTGATTATTCGGCTTGATCAAAAACGGATGATACTTCAATACGTTGACCAGCAGTTCTTTCGTTGCATCTACAATAAATGTAACATTTTTATCTTGAAGACGTTCCATAATCCTGCTGTACATATCATCCGGCATAGATGCAGGAATGCTTCCTGCAAGAACGAGAATATCTCCCTCTTCGAGAACATCAAGTTTCTCCAAAAGTTCCTCAATTTTCTCTTCACTGATCACCGGTCCTGTTCCGTTAATCTCTGTGCCGTCAATATTTTTCAGCTTCAGATTGATCCGTGAAATTCCGCTGTCGATCTTAATAAAATCAGAATGGATCCCCATTGCTTCTACTTCCCGAATGATCTCTTCTCCTGTGAATCCGGCAGCAAATCCAAGCGCTGTATTATCGATTCCAAGATTCATAAGAATTGTCGATACATTGATTCCTTTTCCACCCGGAAGGATCAATTCCGAATCTGTCCGGTTCGTAAGACCGAGCTGAAAATCATTCACAGAAACGATATAATCCAAAGATGGGTTAAATGTCACTGTATAGATCATTCCAATTCCCCCTTTTCTTTTTATTTTCCTTTTATTTATTGCTGTTTTGTTTTTGTGATATCATTATACAATCATATTCAGTCAAATTCAATCATAATATTTCACATAATTTCTTTTTTATTTTGGTCTAATTTGCACAAATATTATTTATTTTGACTTTTTACGCTGTACTTTAAGACTGATTTTGATCGATGTCACATTTATATCCATTTTTCAACAAAAATGGATTTCATAATCCTTCACGCTGTAATGACCTGTAAACAGATCGCGCCTTTGCCTCACCGGGCATGACCGCCAAATAATTCTCCTGCTCATATAATTAAAAAGACTAAACAAAATGCAGATTTTTCATCTGTCATCCTGTTCAGTCTTTTCTCTTCGGTTCTATAATTTCGTCAGCAGGATTCCGCCTGATCCCACGACAGATCCGCCGGTCCCGGTCCGAAATTCTTCTCAATCAAACTACAGTATTCTTTGTAGGCTTTCTCTTCCGCAAAATCTGCTTTCAGCGCATCACGGACTCCTTTATAATACCATTCCAGCGCCCCTTTGCTTTTCATTCGAAACCGTTCCCACAACGCTTCTCCGACAACCGGATAATCACGGTCTATATCCCGCATATTCGAAAGTTTATCAGCAAGGCCGATGATCTGCACCTCTCTCGGCGCATCTTTTAATCTGGCAATCGTCGCGCTCTTTCTCTCTTTCCAGCTAAGAGACTTGTCTTCGCTTTCCTGTGCAACAAGCTGTGCAACGCGGTTTCCGAAACGAAGTTTCAATACATCCTTCGTAATTCCTCTGCAATCTTCAATCGTATCATGCAGTACAGCCGCACAGATCACTTCCTCATCATCCGTCATCTCTGATACGATCTCTGATACTTCGATCGGATGGACGATATACGGCCGCTTCGTTCCTTTCCTCAACTGTCCCTCGTGTGCCTTTTCCGCAAATTCGATTGCCTCGCTTATCATACTAAACCCCCGTACTCTTATTTTCACACAATTTAATATTTACGGATAAATTTTAACACAATCCTATTGTAAGTACAACGAGAGAATTGCATCCTTTGAATTTCCCTGATATACTAGACAACAAAAAGAAACCCAAAACAATCTATTTTGAAAAGAGACTGAATTTTATGAAGAAAAAATATGCCCTTATTACCGGTTCTTCCAGAGGAATCGGACGCGCCTGCGCCGCTGCCTTTGCAAAGAACGGTTACCACGTATTTATAAACTGTAAAAGCTCTGTTGAACAGCTAACAGAAACAAAACAGGAGATCCTTTCTCTCGGAGGTTCCTGCACCTCTCTTCCCGGCGATGTGAGCGACCCTGACGTTGTACGCGATATTTTCTGCAAAATCCGGGAAATCTGCGGTGGGATTGACGTTCTTATCAATAACGCCGGAATTGCCCATTTCGGATTATTAAGCGATCTTTCTGACAACGAATGGAGACATTTGATCGATACAAATCTGTCTTCTGCCTTTTACTGCTGCCGGGAAGCAATCCCCCATATGGTATCTGAAAAATCAGGCCGGATCATCAATATCTCTTCTATGTGGGGCACAGCAGGCGCTTCCTGCGAAGTGGCTTATTCTGCCTCCAAATCAGGACTTCACGGTCTGACAAAAGCGCTTGCCAAAGAGCTCGCCCCAAGTAATATCACAGTAAACGCTATCGCCTGCGGCGTCATCGATACAGTCATGAACGCCCGCTTAAGCGAAGAAGAACGGGAAATGCTTTGTGACGAGATCCCGGCCGGACGGTTTGGGACTTGTGAAGAAGTGGCAAAATTAGCCTTAACCCTCGCCGAAAGCCCTTCCTATCTCACCGCACAGATTATCGGGATCGACGGAGGCTTTTTATAAAAAAGTTCGCTCTGATTTTCAACCAGAGCGAACTTTTTGCTTTGACTTTATACTTTTATAATTTTCCGTACACATCTTTCGGAACATATGCTTTCACTTCGATGCCTTCCGGAACATAATTTTCGGACAAAAGCTGTCCACGGCTTCGAATAAGCTGGATTTTTGACGCTTCCGAAAAATCATACAGCCTTTCTACATAAATCTGATCTCTTCGGACGATCTCAAGAAGAGCTTTTTTTAATTCCTCAAGTCCCTCTCCTGTTTTTGCCGAAGTCGGAATGGAATATTCCGCCTGAAAATCTCTCTGCCGTTCCGTTGTTTCCACCAGATCCTGCTTATTAAAAAGCGTGATCACCGGATGATCGGAAGCGCCAAGCTGACGCAGCGTCTCATAGACTACATGCATCTGTTCGTCCATCTGCGGATTTGACGCGTCCACTACATGGATGATAATGTCTGCATATTTTGCTTCTTCCAAAGTACTTTTAAATGCTTCTACCAGATGATGCGGAAGTTTTTTAATAAACCCAACTGTATCTGTAACCAAAATTTCCTGTGTATTGTCAAGAACAAGGGAACGAGTCGTTGTATCCAACGTAGAGAACAACATAGCGTCTTCCATTATTCCGGCATTTGTCAGCGCATTTTCAATACTGCTCTTCCCTGCCGATGTATATCCTACCAAAGCCGCCACTTTCAATCCTGACTGTTTTCTCTGCGTCCTGATTAATTCCCGATGCTTCTCTACCTCTTTCAGCTCTTTTTTTAATCTGCTGATCCGCTCCCTGATCAAGCGCCGGTCCATCTCCAGCTTCTTTTCTCCGGGTCCTCTTGTACCAATTCCTCCGCCAAGACGCGACAGCGATCTTCCCAGCCCTGATAATCGCGATGCCCTGTATCGAAGCTGTGCCAGTTCCACCTGGATCTTTCCTTCTCCAGACACAGCCCGGGCTGCAAAAATATCAAGAATCAACAGCGTTCTGTCTATGATCTTACATGAGAGTTCTTCTTCCAGATTTCCCAACTGTGCACTTGTAAGCTCATCATCACAGATAATTCCCGTTGCATCCGTCTCCCAAATAAGATCTTTGAGTTCCATCAGTTTTCCTTTTCCTATATATGTTCCGGGATGAGCGCTCTCTCTTGGCTGGATCAATCTGCCGACAACGACTGCTTTCGCAGTTTTTGCCAATTCTGCAAGCTCATCAAGCGACCGATTCGCCGCTTCTTCATCTCCTGTATCGACTCCGACGAGAACGACTCTCTCGTCAATCTGTTCCATTTCATACATATTCTTTCTCCGAATTTACATTGATCGGTTTGTCCCGCTATCGTGTCTTTAAAAATTCTGCTTCTCGTTCCATCGCCTCATCATCAGGATATTTTGACAAATACTCATCCGCTTTTTCCTTCGCACTTTCCCAATCCGCCAGATTTTCAAGACAAACAACTTCATTATATTTCATCTCCCGAATCAGTTCGGCAGAATCTTTTTGTTCTCCATCGGCTGTATCAGACATTGCAAGTCCTGTCTGAATATATTCAAGCGCCGCTTCATAATCTTCTGTCTGCATGGCACAGATCCCCATCAGATTATAAATCTGAGTTGTCTGCGCTGCGCCTCCGTCCACAGCCTTTTGAAATGCGTCAAGGGCTGAGTCATACTCTTCCTGCTCATAATACGTCATTCCAAGTCCCCGATAACCTTCTGCTGCTTTCTTTGCATCTTTATTTTCCGTCACTTTTTCAAATTGCGCCTGAGCTTCCTTGTAATCTCCTTTTTCCAGCGCTTCCGTTCCGGCCTTAGCGCTGTTCGCACAGCCGGACACCATTACCGGAAAGGCAAGACAGAAAACCGCAGCTGCAATCCCTTTTCTAATCTCCACTGTTTCTCACCCCCATTCAGGATACTGCATCATCCAAAATGAATTCAAAATATTAATTATCATTACAACCATATCTGCCGCAATCGCGCTTTGCATTGTCACAAGTCCGAAAAATGCAAGTATAATCAAAAATACTTTCATGCCGATCGCAAACAGCATATTTTCCCGCACAGAACGAATTGTTCCTTTTGCAATCCGCACGGCATTAATAATCTTCGACGGTTCATCTTCCATAAGGATCACGTCTGCCGCCTCAAGTGCTGCATCTGCGCCCAAACCTCCCATAGCAATTCCGACGTCCGCAAGCGCCAAAACCGGAGCATCATTCATTCCATCGCCTACAAACACTAATTTCTCATTTTCCATCTGATCGTCGCGAAACTCTTCCAGAAGCCGTACCTTATCTTCCGGCAGCAATTCTGAATAGACACTGTCGATTTTCAGTTCTGCTGCCACCTGCTCTGCCGCCCGTTCACTGTCACCTGTAAACATGACCGTCGCAAGACTCTTCTTTCTCATCCAGCGCATCAGTTTTCCGGCATCACTGCGGACTCTGTCTGCGATCAGGATATATCCTGCATAGTTTCCGTCAACCGCCACATGAACAGCAGTTCCTTCTTCCTCTGTCTGCTGATAGAAAATTCCTTCCCGATTCATCAGTCTTGTGTTTCCGGCATATACTTCCATCCCGTCAACAAAAGCATGAACTCCATATCCCGGCTCTTCCTCGATATCTTTGATCCGCGTACTGTCCGGCTCGTTTCCGTACGCCTCCATAAGAGACAGGGCAACCGGATGCTTCGAATAGCTTTCCGCCAAAGCCGCGATCTCCAAAAGCCTCTCTTTTTCGAATTTATAAGGAACGATCTCCTTTACATGGAACACACCTTCTGTCAGTGTTCCCGTTTTATCAAATACATATGTATCTGCCTGGATCAAATCCTCCAAAACCGTACCGCTCTTGATCAGAACGCCCTGCTTTGATGCCGAACCGATCCCGCCCAGAAAAGCAAGCGGTATCGATACCATTAATCCGCACGGACACGCAGCCACAAGAATAATCAATCCTCTGTAAATCCACTCTTCCTTTGCTTCTACAAACATCATAGGAGGAAGGATCACGGTCAGCAGAGCAATCAAGATCACGATCGGCGTATAATACTTTGTAAATTTGTCTGCAAAATGAACGCTCTCCGCTTTCTTTTCATTTGCATTTTCCACGAGCCGCATAATCTTTGCTGCAGTGGAATCGTTGTACAGCTTTACAACCCGGGCTTCCAATACGCTGTTCAGATTAATGCCCCCGCTGAACAGCTTATCCCCAATGCGGACAGTCACCGGATCCGATTCTCCTGTCAGCGCCTTCATATCAACTGTTCCGGTTCCGCTTGTCACGACTGCATCTACCGGAATCTTATCCCCGGGATGCAGAACGATCGTCTGTCTCACTTCCAATTCCTGCGGAGGAACGATCTTCTCCGTTTTTCCGACCTTCAGATTCGCATATTCCGGCCGGATATCGATAAACTTTGCGATTGATTTCTTTGTCTTATTTAAAGAGATCTCTTCTACAAGTTTTCCGACCTGATAAAAAAGCATTGCCGCGACAGCTTCTTTATGCCGTCCTACAAGAAACGCCCCTGCGGTCGCTATGATCATCAGCAGATTTTCGTCTAAAAACTGCTTTTTCAAAAATTTTTCTATCTGTTCCCTGTATATACTGATCGATACTACGATATAAGGCAGCAAAAACAAAACCTGTTCCACACGCGGATTCATTTTTATCTGCGCGCTCAGAACAAGTGAAAGCAAGTACAAACCAAGTCCAATACCGATCTCAAATTCTCTTTTCTTCGTTTCTCTCGCCATTCCTTTTTTTCCTTTTCCGTCAACTTTTTCCTTTATAACTTATTACAGCCATGTGCGAAATATCCCCCCGTCCGCACATCCTTTTTTCTCTTCGCTTTATTCGCGTATATGTTCCATTCCCTGATTGATGATCGTCTTTATATGTCCGTCTGCAAGAGAATAAAATACCGTCTTCCCTTCCCGCCTGTTTTTCACCAGTTTCATCTGTTTTAAAATCCGAAGCTGATGGGAGATTGCAGACTGTGTCATATTCAGAGTCTTTGCCAGATCACACACGCACATCTCGGAATAGAATAACACACTTAGCAGCTTCAGCCGCGTTACATCGCCAAACACCTTGAAAAATCCTGCAAGATCGTTCAATTCTCTGTCCTCAGGGATCTGGCTTTTCATCTTTTTTACTACTTCTTCATGCACATGTATAAAATCACAGTGTTCTACTTCTATTTTCTCCTCCATCTTATTCTTGCCCTCCAAATATACAGTATAACGAAAAGAGGCAAAAGCATCAATATCTTTTGCCTCTAAAGCTCAAAACTTAAGATTCCTTAAGATTTTCCGCTACTGTTTTCTTCTGTCTCCAATCACATTGTTAAACACATCTTCCATATTTTCTTTTCTTGAACTGTTAATCATACATGTCTGAATCGCTTCGTTCAGAGAAAGCATCTTATCATCCAGTTCTGACACCATTTTCGCACATTCTTTTAAATCTCTGCTTATGTAATCCGGCGCGTTCCCCTCAAATTTATAATAAATTTTATGCTCCAGACTCGCCCAAAAATCCATCGCGATCGTTCGAATCTGAATCTCCACCTTCGTATCTACTACGCTGTCGGAAAGAAAGATCGGCACAGATACGAGCATATGATAACTCTTATAGCCGCTCTCCTTTGGATTTTTAATATAATCTTTGATTGAAAGAACTTTCAGATCACTTTGATTGCCGATCATCTCCGCTAAGCGGTAAATATCGGACGTAAAGGAACAGATAAGGCGCACTCCTGCGATGTCATTGATATAACGCACCATATTCTCAATGGACGTTTCATGACCGTATCTTCTCAATTTTTTTACAATGCTTTCCGGTGTCTTGATCCGTGTTTTTATGTGCTCGATCGGATTGTATTGATGGACATGCTGAAATTCATCATTCAAAATCTCCAGCTTTGTTCCTACTTCCTTCAGCGCCGCATTATACAGAAAAATAATGGTCTTCCAGCTATCAACATCTTCATAGCTTTTCAGCGCTGCTTCCACTTGTTGTTCACTCGTCATTTCAGACAGCCTCCGCTCGTTATTTTACCTTTTTATTCTACCATAATTCCTATGGCATGTCACAGATTTCACGGATTTTTAAGACTTCATTTACAGCTCAAGCTTCATATCGCCCTGATGGATCCATTTCTTCTTCCGCATAAATTCAGAAATAAGAAGTGTCACGACTGCCGGAAGGACAAACTGGATCAAAATGATCTTCCCAAGTACGATCACTCCTGCTTCACTTTGTGTCATCACCTGCCAAGTCATAAGCGGTCCGACAAGCCCTGCTGTTCCCATACCGGAACCGGTCGCATTATTTGTCATATGCAGAACCATTGTCCCGATCGGACCTAAAACAGCGCTTGACAAAATAGCCGGAAGCCAAATGAGCGGGTGTCTTACAATATTAGGAACTTGCAGCATCGACGTTCCGATTCCCTGCGCAAGAAATCCGCTGAACTTATTTTCTCTCCAGCTGGCTACTGCAAAACCGATCATATTACAGCAGCATCCGATCGTCGCCGCGCCTGCCGCCAGTCCCGAAAGATTCAAAATAACGCCCAGCGCCGCAGAACTGATCGGAAGTGTTAAAATCATTCCCATTAAGACCGACACGATGATCCCCATTAAAAACGGCTGCTGTTCTGTTCCCCAGTTAATCAAAGAACCAAGCCACGCCATAAATTCAGAGATCGGAGGACCGACAAATAAACCAACTGCCGATCCCGTTCCGATACATACAAGAGGCGTCAGTATAATATCCAGTTTCGTTTTCCCTGAGATCAAAATTCCGATCTCAATCGCCAGATATGCTGCAATAAATGCCCCTAACGGTTCTCCTGGTCCTGCAAGAACAAGATTGCCGTCTATCAGCAGCTGTCCTGCCAAAAGTTTTCCTGCAAACGCACCAACCATTCCCACGACCGCGGACGAAACGATCACTAAATGTCCTGCTTCCAGTTTCCGCGCCACACCGACTCCGATCCCGGCTCCGGTCAGTCCCGCCGCAACCTTTCCTATCTGATAGATAAGATCGCCTGCACCGCCGCCCATAAACAGCCCGATCTGCTGTATGATCGTTCCGATGATCAACGTGGCAAACAGCCCCTGCGCCATTCCGCCTAAGCCGTCAATAAAGATTCGATCTAAAAGTTTTTTCATTTTTTAAGATACCCCCACTCGCCTTCATACGCTTCACACGGAGCAAAACATTCTGCCAAAACGCCGTCTTGATCGGTCAGTTCCGGGATTCCGTCTGACTGTTCGAACGCATAATCTGTCAAAAGCCAGCTCACGATATTAACATTAT
>CAJLUP010000026.1 GCA_905209865.1 uncultured Lachnospiraceae bacterium | reverse complement strand
TCAGGATATTTTTCTCTGCCGCTTGAAGAAAATGACAGCTTCCCGTAACTTCATGAGCTGCTCCTACAAATGTAAGCTTCATAAGTCCACCATCCTTCGTTTCATTTTTTCTTCTATTGTAACATCATTTTCAAAAATATAAAGCAAATTTCTGAAAAAACCATTCAAAAGTGCACTTTATTTGTGAATTTTAATAGTATATGATTCCTTCCTCTTGTATTATGATCTCTTTTCCATTAATTTCCACTACAGCTACAGCACAATTTTTCGGAACTTTATATTTCCAGAAATCTTTTACCTTCATATTCCCCCTGATCCGATTCAGCAGCGCTGTCATCGCTGCCCCGTGAGTCGAAACAAGCACATGACTGTCCTGCAAATCTTTCCGCTCCGCGATCTCTTTCAAAAATCTTCCGGTCCGTTCATACAGTTCTTTGATCGTTTCCGCCCCTTCAGACGGAATATAATTTTCCGTATCTGTAAAAAACCGTTGAAATGCTTCGCTTCCCGGATCTGTGCATTCCCCTCTAAACTTCATCCCCTCACAACTTCCAAAACAGAGTTCCTCGATACGCTCATCTTCCATCAGCGGAACATTTCTGTCTCCGAGTATGATCTGCGCTGTCTCTTTTGCGCGGATCAATGGACTTGTATATCCAAAATCAATCCTGATATTTTTCATTCCTTTTGCCGTTTCTTCTGCAAGATATCTTCCCCTTTCATTTAGAGGAATATCCGTGCGTCCCTGGACTTTCCCTGCCTTATTCCAATCAGTCTCTCCATGTCGAACAATATAAAGTAACATTCTTTTTCCCTTTCTACTTTCGTTTTTTACATTTCTTTGCTCTTGTCTTTTTTCTTTCCGCCGTCTATAATAACGATATTACAAGCTGACCTTAAAGCAGCGATCAACAGAGGAAAGGAACAGTAATATGAATAAAATTACAAGTTTTACGATTGATCACATCCGCCTTATTCCCGGCATCTATGTATCGAGAAAAGACTCCGTCGGCAGCCATATCATCACAACTTTTGATATCCGAATGACAAGTCCCAATGACGAACCCGTCATGAACACCGCTGAAGTCCATACGATCGAACATCTCGGCGCTACATTCCTTCGTAATCACGAAACTTATAAAGATCAGGTGATCTACTTCGGTCCGATGGGATGCAGAACCGGTTTCTATCTTCTTCTTGCAGGTGATCTTACCTCTTCTGATATCATCCCTCTCATGAAGGAAATGTTTGCTTTTATCGCTTCTTTTCAAGGAGATGTTCCCGGGGCATCTGCAAGAGACTGCGGAAACTACCTTGATATGAATCTTCCAATGGCAAACTATCTTGCCGAAAAATTTCTCAAAGAGGTACTGACGGATATTCGCGAAGAACAACTGAATTACCCTGTCTGACAGATATCAAATAAGCCGTTGTTTAACGGCTTATTTTTATATCATCTCTATTTCTTTTTCAACACTTCCTTACGGACATAACGAAACGCCGCTTCTTCTCCCTGATCTGCAAGCATATGCAGGAGCTGTTCCAAAAGCTTTCTCGTATCTTTGTGCATCATATCTCCGGCTTTTCCGTTATTGTAATAGATTAACGGGTCACTGTCTTTGTACGCAGCTCCTTTATATACTTTACAGGCTGCAATCCGATCCATAAACATCTCAACAACATATCTGACCGGCATCTTCATTCCGACCAGTTTTCCCTCTCCATGGGAATCGTAATCAAGCCAATACTCATAGTGATGTTTGTTTCTTCCTTTATGGTGCAGCCACGCCGTAGAATAGCCTTTTTCTTCCCGCTCAGCATTATTCGGACTTCGAGTACCCTGATAATATTTACAGCCAACCCGAAATTCCGTCCAGCCATATTTTGACAAGTCATGTAACAGTCCCTGCCGATACAGACCTACCCGAAAGCACTCCTGCATAACGATAAGTTTATGCTTTGTGATCGTTTGAAAATGTTTGACCGCTTTCATCTTCTTTCTTTACTCCTGTCTCCCCTTTTTCTGTGTCTTTTTTCTGATCAGTCTGCCCGGATTTCTGCTTTTCTGCCGTCGTCCTGCCTTTGCCTCGGGAACTCGACTTCCGCATGTTCGCGCTCTCGTCTTCACAGCTTAGTAAAACTGCAATGCTTCTCTCCCTGATCTCTATGCACTTCTGATCTTCCAGCATTATACTTTTTGATAAAACACCCCGATCCGTATCTAACGCCAAGTGCCAGCACTTCCCTTTACCAGGAGACGGAAGTGCATAAGTATGGGGAATCCAATGCATGTTATAAGCGATAAAACAAGCGCAGTCTCCCTTACCAGTACCCGAATATAACACGCCCAGCTGACGGCTGAACACTTGATTGCTTACCTGCCATGCATTTTCTCCGTGATAAGACACATCCGGCATTCCACACGCTGTACGATCCAGTCCTTTCAGCTCCTCAGCCTGACACAAGCACGGGTGCTCCTTGCGAAATGCAATCAACGCTTTTACATAATCAAACAATCCTCTGTCAGACTTCAGCCTGCTCCAGTCAAGCCAGCCTATGGCATTATCCTGACAATACACATTATTATTCCCTTTCTGTGTATTATAGAATTCATCCCCTGCCAAAAGACACGGGGTTCCCTGTGCAAGAAGCAACAGTAAAAACGCATTCCTTATCTGACTTTTTCTCAAATTTACAATGCTTCTCTTGCGGCTTTGACCTTCTGCCCCACAGTTCCAGCTATAATTATAATCCGGCCCGTCCATATTGTTCTCACCGTTTTCTTCGTTATGTTTACAGTCATAAGACACAAGATCTCTAAGCGTAAATCCTGTATGAGCAGTAATATAATTACATCTTCCGTCTGTCGCACTGTTATGACTAAGGGATGTGATCACATCATTGACCATATTCTCATCCCCTTTTAAAAAGCGGCGCATCACATTTTGAAACCCGTCGTCTTTGCGTATCAGACGGATCTCTTTCAAAAACGGATCTTTCTTCAAAAACTCCCATGAGACAACATATGGGTTCACCACGAATCCGTCAACATGATATTCCATCATATAAAACCGCAGGCATTCCGCTGCTTTTTGTTCCGAAATTCCCGCTGCAAACGGCATTTCCAAAACAACCTCTATCTCTGCCTTATGGCATGCTTTCACCATATCTTTCAGCTCATGTGCAGCGCGTCCGTCCGACGCGTATGCTTCTTTAGGCGCAAAGTAAAATGCCGGTCCGTATCCCCAGTAATTGATCTTTGCCTTCGCACATTCGTCAAATTCATAGATTGGCATACACTGAATCTGATTGATCCCCAGCTCTTTCAGATAAGGAATCTTTTCGATCACACCACGATACGTTCCTTTATGAAGCGCTTTTGATGAACTGTGCTTCGTAAATCCCCTTACATGGATACTGTACGCCACGACCTCATTCCACGGACGGCAAATTCTCCGATCGCCTTCCCAGTCATAATCTGAAACCTGTATTTTCCCCCGCAGTCCATGCTCGCTGCTATTTTGCCGCTTTCCGAATACCTCGCGCCCCGCGATCTCTTTTGCGTATGGGTCTGTACATACTTTTCCGCCGATTCGAAAATTATATTCATACTTCTCGGGATCAAGATCCTGTATGCTCAGAAACCGTACTTCTCCGATGCCTTCTTCTCTTGGCATGTCATAACAGATCTCAGGTTTTTCACTTCCCACTTTATACAGCAGAAGCTGACATTCTTTTTCCATCGGAACCTGCACGGAAAAATTCACCTGTCTTTCTTTTGCAGCCGCCCCGAACGGAAGCGGATTTCCTTCTGTTTTTTTCATATTCCGTTTCCTTTCCTACTGCCAGCCGTCTGTTCCGTATATCTCAACATTTTCCCGATTAATAAAAAATGTTTCCACTAAGACCTCTTCTTCATAAGATCCATCATCTAAAATCGCCTCTGCTGTCTTCACCGCAATTTTCCCTTCATTAATCGGCGAACGTGCCCCAATTCCTGCAATAGCGGCTGTCGAATCTAAAAGCGCTGCTTTCACAGCAGGCGAACCACCGATACTATACAACAGAATATTATTTCTTCCGCTCTCTTTCATCATAGTCCGAACAGCCTCTGCCATCTGATCGTTCGCACACATAATCACATCTGTTCCTGCTTCTGAAGACAATATCTGACTCAATTCTGTTTTCATCTCTTCGGTTTTCGTACCGTCAATCCGCTTCACAACTTCAAATCCGCCGTTTTTAATCTTCTCCTCAAAGCCGGAAACTCCTTCGCTTAAACTTTTATCTTCTTTATTCTCCACGATCACCAGTTTTCCGCCTTCCGGCATTCTTTCTTTCAAATTCTCTCCGCAAACCTTTCCCGCATTATAATTATCCGAACAAAGCATCGCCTTTGTCAGATCCCGTTCTTCTATCTGTGTTTCCAGCAAAACAACCGGAATATCCGCCTCATCCAACGCTTCCAAAGCCGGTGTTACAGCAGTGGGATCTGCCGCTGTCAAAAAGACAAGATCTACCCCTTTATCGATCATTTCCACAAGCTGCACATTCTGCTTTGCCGGATCATTCGCCGCATCTCTAACGAGGAGCTGGCCTTTTCTCTGCTCAACCTGCGCTCCGACTGCATCCCGCAGCGCCGCATAAAACGGATCTGTCAGATCTGCGCAGCTATATCCATACAGATAATTTGCTTCCGGTTCAGAAGCCTCTTCCTCCTCTTCCACAACCGGATTATCTTCAGGTGTACCTACATTCTTTTTACAGCCCGATAAAAAAATAACGGCAAGCACCGTCAGCAAAATAAATTCAACTACTCTTTTTCTCATGTCGTCTCCTCTTTACCGTATAGGTTTTCTATTCTTATTTTATTCTACGCTGTTTCAAAGGAATGTCAATAGACTCACGTTGCTTCTTGCTTTTTCCCCTGCTTTCTGATACCATCTTATCAAATACACAATGTGCAGATAAAGGAGAAAGACATATGAATGAAAACGAAGCAATCACAGTTACACTGACACTTGAAAATGACGAAGAACTGGAATGTGCCGTTCTTTCCATTTTTGAAGCAGAGGAAAGAGAGTACATCGCCCTGCTTCCTCTTGATGAAAACGGAGACAATGACGACGGACAGGTATTCCTCTATCGCTTTATCGACAATGGCGAAGATGCTGAGCCGGATTTGGAAAACATCGAAGATGATGATGAATTTGAACGTGTATCAAATGCATTCAACGAATTAATGGAGGAAGCGGACTTCGCAGACGTAGATCTGGACGAACTTGAAGACTGATCTTTTGTCTGACGTTTTCCCGCTCTTATAATTATTCTAATAATTCATCTACAAAACGGGAAGGACTTGTCTCTTTCCCGTTTTTTGTTTTCACATAAGATACTTTCAGAACTTCCTTCGCCCTTGTCATCCCTACATAAAACAATCTTCTCTCTTCTTCTGTCTCTGCCTCCGTTTTCGCTTTCTTATACGGCATTTTTCCTTCATTTGCTTCTACCAGAAATACGGTATCAAACTCAAGCCCTTTTGCAGAATGCAGCGTCATAAGACGAACGCCTTCTTTATCTTCCTGCCGCCGCTTTGCTTTTAACTGCAGCATCCGCGTATATTCTTCTATATGGCGGAACCACTCTTCTATCGTTGCGAAAGGACGCGCCGCCTCTTCCAGCTCCGCCAGCACTTCATTAAGGTCTGCGCGGTCTACCTTCCTCGCAAACGCATAATCTTTTAAAAAATCATCATATCCGATCCGTTTTCGTATGTAATTGATTCCGGCATAAGGCGCTGTCTTGCGCAGCATCTTAATATCCCATTCCAACTGGTCAATCCGATCCAGCATCCATTCTTTATCACAGTAGAATTTTCTCATTTCCTCAAAAGAAGGGGTGCCTGATCCAACACTGTCCCTGCCAAGATACCGTTTCGGACGGTTCATAATCTGTAAAAGATCGTTCCGCTCCATATTCCCCAAAGCCAATCGGAAATATGCACATATATCCTTCGCTATAAAATGGTCATACAGATTCGGAAGCCTTTCTTTCATCTGTAAAGGAATCTTTCGTTCTAAAAACTCTTCTGCCACAGGACGAGCATCTGTATGAATCCGAAATAAGACCGCCATGTCTTCATAAGGAATCCCTTCTGCCGCACGCTTTTCGACCTCATCAGCAATATACTGCGCCTCTTCATTCGGGTCTTTTACTTCCTGAACATGAACACAGCTTCCCTTGTCTTTTACCGGCTGAAATGTTTTCTCAAACCGCTTTTCATTATGCCCGATCACTTTCATCGAATTTCTGACAATATTACCGGAAGACCGGTAATTCACATTCAACAAAATTCTTTTTGCCTGCGGGTAATCTGTTGAAAATCGAAACATAAATTCTGAATCAGCTCCCCGGAAACCGTAAATCGCCTGATCGTCATCCCCAACCGCAAAAAGATTATTTTCCGGAAGAGCCAGCATCCTGATCACATCATACTGAACCCGATTAATATCTTGAAACTCATCGATTAATATATACTTAAATTTCGTCTGCCACTGCGCCAGTACTTCCGGATGTCTTTCAAATAATTCTTTACATACTGTGAGCATATCGTCAAAATCCAGTTTCCTGAGAGACTTCCTCTTTGCTTCGTATTTCGCATACAGCTCACGAAACGTGTCCTGTCTGCACTTTTTAGAAACAAACTGTTCTACTTTCAATCCGTTATTTTTCACAAGTCCGATCTCTTCTGCAATATCGCGAAGGAAATCTTCCTCTTCCAGTACTTCACTTTCACATTCTTGCGATACGCTGCGAAGAATACGATATTTTTCTTCTTCTGATAAAATATTATCCGGTCCAAGCCGATATGCCCACTTTAAAATCCCATAATAAATACCATGAAACGTTCCGGCAGTAACCGGAACATCTGACCTGCCCATTAATTTACACAGCCGGGATTTCATCTCAGCCGCTGCAAAACGGGTAAAAGTAACGACCAGAATTTCTTCCGGTCTTACTTTATGTTTTTCAATCAAATATTTGATTCTGTTTACAATCGTCAGCGTCTTCCCTGACCGGGGCCCTGCCAATACCAGACACGGTCCCCTTCCATGCTCGATCGCTTCACTTTGTGCCTTATTAAACCCCATCAGTCTCCTCTTCGGTCACTCTTTATTCTGCCTGTACAGCGGCGCCAAGCTTCTCAATTCCGGCGCGGATTCTGCGAAGAGATTCTTCCTTTCCAAGCACTTCCATCAGTTCTGTCGCGCCTCCGGGCGTATTTTGTTTTCCTGACACAGCAGTGCGCAAAGGCCACATCACATAACCGATCTTATATTCTTTCTCACCTGCAAATGCTTTCAATGTCTCAAACAAAGAGTCATTGTCAAACACTTCCTGCGCTTCGAGAACCGGAAGCACTTCCTGTAAAAGAACAAGTCCTTTCTCTGGATCCGTTTTCATCTTCTTATGTCTGTATAACTCGTTATCATACTCGGGAACTTCCTCAAAGAAATCAATCTGCTCACAAATATCCGGAAGGATCTCTATTCTTGTTTTTACAAGCGCTGCAATCTTCTTCAGATCATAATCTTTCGTAACCGTCTTTTTCAGATACGGCTCTGCCAACTCATAAAATCTGTCAAAATCCATCGCTTTCAAATATTCGCCGTTCATCCATTTCAGTTTCACTGTATCAAATACAGCAGGTGATTTGCTCATATGACGATAATCAAACGCTTCTACCAATTCTTCCAAAGAAAAAATCTCTCTGTTATCAGACGGACACCATCCAAGAAGCGCCACATAATTTACAACTGCTTCGGACACAAATCCTTGATCGATCAAGTCCTCATAAGAAGAATGTCCGCATCTTTTACTCAATTTTTTGTGATTCTCATCCGTAATCAACGGGCAGTGTACATAAACCGGTATTTCCCATCCAAACGCTTCATAGAGGCGATTGTATTTCGGTGCAGAAGAAAGGTACTCGTTTCCACGCACGACATGAGTGATTCCCATCAGATGATCATCGATCACATTCGCAAAATTATAAGTCGGAAATCCATCAGATTTGATCAGGATCATATCATCCAGCTCATTATTCGGCACTGTAATGTCCCCATAGATCTCATCGTGGAATGTTGTCTCACCCTCATTCGGAACGTTCAGACGGATCACCCACGGTTTTCCTTCCGCAAGATTCTTCTCCACTTCTTCTTTGCTAAGGCCAAGGCAATGCTTGTCATAGACAACAATATCCGTTCCATCGTCAGAAACCGATGTTTTCAGACTTTCAAGACGTTCTTTATCACAGAAACAGTAATAAGCGTCTCCCTGCTCTACAAGCTGCTTTGCATAATCCAAATAAAGTCCGGACGCCTGTCTTTCACTTTGAACATACGGTCCGACTCCTCCGTCTTTATCCGGTCCTTCGTCATGAAGAAGCCCCGTCTTTTCCATTGTTCTGTATATGATATCAAGAGCGCCTTCCACGAAACGCTCCTGGTCTGTATCTTCCACCCGGAGAATAAAATCTCCTCCTTCATGCTTTGCGATCAGATAGGCATACAACGCTGTTCTTAAATTTCCCACATGCATTCTTCCAGTCGGACTGGGCGCAAATCTTGTTCTTACTTTATTTCCCATGTTTTTTCTCCACTTCTATTTCTATTTTCCTGCTCTGTGCGGCCGCTCTTTGAAACGTATCTTCAACATCCTTATTTTTTAATTTCCATTGTCTTCCGCATAAAACTTCCACGCAACATTATAAAACAACTCAGGAAAATGTTCAAGACAATGCACACTTTCTTTTCACTGCCTTAATTCTATGTATTCCGGCAGATTTCCCGCATCCAATGCCGAACAGCTTGAAGCATCTAAAACCGAGATCCCTGCATGATCAAACGCTCCTTCTGCGATTTTCGTTACGCCTGAAGGCACTTTATAATTACCTGTCCTTGCCGGTGGAAATGCCAGCAGACAAGTTCCTTCATCAGAAAACAAGACACCGTCTTCCGTATAATATCCTGCTGATGTTTCCATCTCAATCCAGCCAAGGGAAGGCAATCCGGCGAATGCCCCGGTTTCGATCTCCGTAATATTTGCCGGAATATAAATCTCCGTAACCTCACTTTTGCAGGAAGAAAACGCTCCTGCTGCAATCCCTTTGCATCCTTTAGAAGGAATCGTCAAATATCCATCTTCAGAAACAACCGCTGAATCCGAAATCCCGCAGATCATCCCGGATTCGTCAACAAGAAAACCGTCTCCGACCACCGTTTGATTGCCGAACGATTCTTTCTCAGACGGCGAATTGCCTGTCACAGTTCCCTCTGCCAAAAGGATTTCCTCATCTTCTTCATGGATCACAGAATCATCAGGCAAAATCACCTCGGCAGACATCCTATCCGCCATACCGGTTTCTTCAGTCAAAGAAAGGGAACTGCCTCTTTCATCCGAAACAAGCAATCGATCCGAGGCAACCGTGCTGTAATCAGCCGATACCTTGGAAGACTGCAAAACCGAAAAAGGAGTGTCTGCCGGAAGCAAAATTTCAGCCGTCCGAAGTAAAACATCTCCTGTTCTTCCTGTTTCCACTATCTTTTCTGCAACAGCTATTTCTCTTGCCGTATCACTTTGAGTGACAGGAACTCCTACTCCTGCCGTTCCGACTCCATATACCATCATCCCTGCCGGCAGAAGTACTGCTGTCAAAAATACAAAAAATAAATTTCTGACCTTGCAATACATTGACGGCAAAGATCCTGCCCCGTAAAACACACCACAATATTCCATCTTCTCATATCCTCTCATTCATTTTCTTTGGAAAATATTTCCAGTACTCATTATGATAAAATACCAAAGAAAAAGGAATGCCGCAATCCCTTGCAACACTCCTTAGCACATTTCATATAACGTATTCTAAAAGAAATCCTTTCACTTAGACATTAATCTCCGCCTTCAGACCGAGTTCTTTCTCATTTTCTTTCAAAAGCGGATGGATTACATTCTTCAGATATGCCTCTACCTGCTCTTTTGCACGTCCTACATATTTTGCCGGATCCATCGTCTTTTTCAGGTCTTCCAAGCTCATATTAAACGCCGGATCTTCAGCGATCAATTCCAAAAGATTATTATCAAGACCATTCTCTTTCACATTCTTTCCGGCTTCCATGGAAAGTTCTCTGATGCGTTCATGAAGTTCCTGGCGGTCTCCGCCGGCTTTCACCGCATCCATCATAATATTTTCCGTTGCCATAAACGGAAGTTCAGACATCAAACGTTTCTCAATTACCTTCGGATAAACAACAAGTCCATCGACAACATTCAGACACAGGTCAAGAATTCCGTCGATTGCAAGGAATCCCTCCGGTACGCTGAGCCGTTTATTCGCCGAATCATCCAATGTTCTTTCAAACCACTGCGTTGCAGATGTGATCGCCGGATTCAGGGCATCGATCATCACATATCTTGACAGAGATGCAATACGTTCACTTCTCATCGGATTTCTCTTATATGCCATTGCCGAAGATCCGATCTGTGTCTTTTCAAAAGGCTCTTCAATTTCTTTTAAGTGCTGAAGCAGACGGATATCATTCGAAAATTTATGCGCACTTGCGGCAATTCCCGCCAGCACATTCAATACCCTTGTATCCACCTTTCTTGAATAAGTCTGACCTGAAACAGGATAACATGCCTGAAATCCCATCTTTTCCGCGATCATCGGATCAATCTTATCGATTGTTTCCTGATCCCCGTCAAACAGTTCCAAAAAGCTGGCCTGTGTTCCCGTTGTTCCCTTAGATCCGAGAAGTTTTAAACTTCCAAGCACATAATCCAAGTCTTCCAGATCCATCTCAAATTCCTGCATCCAAAGTGTTGCTCTCTTTCCAACCGTCGTCGGCTGTGCCGGTTGGAAATGCGTAAATGCAAGCGTTGGCTGACTTTTCTGCTCTTCTGCAAATTTTGCCAGTTCTGCAATTACATTAACTAATTTTTTCCGCACGAGTTTTAACGCTTCAGACATTACGATAATATCTGTATTATCTCCGACATAGCAGGATGTCGCTCCGAGATGAATGATTCCTTTCGCTTTCGGACACTGTACGCCATATGCATACACATGGGACATTACGTCGTGACGTACGATTTTTTCCCGTTCCTTTGCCACATCATAATTAATGTCGTCCGCATGGCTTTTTAATTCTTCTATCTGCTCGTCCGTAATATTGAGTCCCAGTTCTTTCTCTGTCTCTGCAAGCGCAATCCAAAGTCTTCTCCATGTACGGAACTTCTTGTCCGGGGAAAAAATATACTGCATCTCCCTGCTCGCATAACGCTCGGAAAGGGGACTTACATAACGATCATTGCTCATGTCTGATTATCTCCTTTTTGTATCATATAATGCTTTTCTTATTTGATGCCGATTCGTTTAAATACTTCCTGATAAGCATCTTCTACATTTCCCATATCTCTGCGGAAGCGGTCTTTGTCAAGTTTTTCATGTGTCTCTTTGTCCCAAAGACGACATGTATCCGGTGAAATCTCATCCGCAAGAATGATATCCCCATGATATCTTCCGAACTCGATCTTGAAATCGATCAGGTCGATTCCCGCCTCGTCAAAGAACTTTTTCAGCACATCGTTTACTTTAAACGTATATTCTGTAATCTTATCAATCTCTTCTCTCGTCGCCGCTCCGATGGCAATGGCAAAATAATCATTGATCAGCGGATCACCGAGATCATCATCTTTATAACTGAATTCCAAAGTCGGTGCGAGCAGTTTTCTTCCTTCTTCAATTCCCAGTCTCTTAGAAAAACTTCCTGCTGCCACGTTACGCACGATTACTTCAAGCGGAACGATCTCTACCTTTTTCACGGCTGTCTCTCTGTCACTAAGTTCTTCTACATAATGTGTTGGAACGCCTTCCTTTTCCAATACCTGGAAAATATAGTTCGTCATACGGTTATTAATTACACCTTTTCCGACGATCGTTCCTTTTTTCTCCCCGTTAAAAGCTGTCGCATCATCTTTATAATCAACGATCACAACATCCGGATCTTCTGTGGCAAATACCTTTTTTGCTTTTCCTTCATAGAGCTGTTCTAATTTTTTCATAACATCCACACCTGTCCTTTTCATTATTTTTCAAATCTGGATCGATCAGTATGCGGCATACTTCTGTTTTTATGCATCCCGCAAATTCGATTATAATATAAGGCAGAGGGAAAATCAACATTCCCTCTGCCTTGTCTTTCTCTCTTCTCATTATTTTATTTATCAACTTTTAATAAGTTCTGCTTATAGAGCAGTTATTATTTATTACTTTTGTTCTGTTGTATCCTGTCTCAGCCATTTGTAAAACGAGACAAAAACTGTTTCGTCCTTTCCTCTTTCGGATGTTCAAAAACATCCGAAGGCGTTCCCTGTTCCAAAATACATCCGCCATCCATAAAAATCACCTGACTGGAAACATCTCTCGCAAACGCCATCTCATGCGTCACGATAATCATCGTCGTCTCCTGATCGGCAAGGCTTTGAATTACTTTCAGCACCTCTCCCGTCAATTCCGGGTCAAGCGCCGATGTCGGTTCATCAAAGCATAAAATATCCGGCTTTAGGGCAAGGGCTCTCGCAATCGCCACACGCTGACACTGTCCTCCTGAAAGCTGATGAGGATAATTTTCCATACGATCTGCAAGTCCCATCTGTGTCAGAAGTATTCTCGCTTCTTGTTCAATTTCTTCATGAATTTCTTTTTTACGCTGTTTATAGTCCGCCTGCTCTTTTGCAAGAAGTTCTTTCGCCAACATTACATTTTTCAGAGCCGTATACTGAGGGAACAGATTAAACGACTGAAATACCAGACCAAAATGCAGCCGTTTTTTCCGAATCTCCGCTTCCTGTGAAGTCACAGGGTCATGAATGTCAAACAATGTTTCTCCGTTTACGCGGATAGAACCCCCATCCGGTCTCTCCAAAAAATTCAGACATCGAAGCAGCGTTGTCTTTCCGCTTCCCGAAGAACCGATAATCGAAAGTACCTGTCCTTTTTCAAGAGAAAAGGTGATGTCTTTTAACACTTCCGTGCGATCAAAATTTTTGCTCAAATGTTCTACTTCAAGAATTGCCACACACTCCACCTCCTACTTGAAATAATCCAGTTTCTTCTCAAGCCGTCCGAGAAGTACTGTCAAAATACCATTAAAAATCAGATAATATACCGCTGTAAAGAAAAGCGGCCAGATCACTCCGGCTATTCCCTGTGATCCTTTCAGGAATGCCTGTCCTGCCCATATGATCTCCTGAAGCGCGATAATACGGGCAAGAGACGTATCTTTTACAAGCGTGATAATTTCATTCGACATCGGAGGTACGATCCGTTTCACCATCTGAAGCAAAGTTACCTTAAAGAAAATCTGACTTCGCGTCATACCAAGCACAAGTCCGGCTTCTTCCTGTCCGTGAGGAACTCCCTGGATTCCGCCTCTGTATATTTCAGAGAAATAACATGCATAGTTAAAAATAAATGCACCCGCTGCCGCAAGGAAACGTCCGGCTTCGCCTCCGCCCCAAATATTATTTCCCATAACAAGTCCCGGGAAGAAATAAATGATCAAAAGCTGAATCATAAGCGGCGTTCCTCTTATAATCCACACAATAATCTTTGTCAGGTAGCTAAGCGGTTTAAACCGCGACATCGATCCAAACGCAATGACAAGTCCGAGAGGAACTGCCCCTAACAGCGTCACAAAAAACAACTTTAATGTCTGGAGGAATCCGATATTCAGTGATTTAAACACGATCGGAAACTGTTCTAATATCAAATCCATCTTCTGTCTACAACTCCGTCTTTCTATTCTTATTTTACAAGCATATCCTGAAGATTATATTTTTCTGCGCATTTCAATATGCTTCCATCTTCATAAGATTCTGTGAAAAAGTCGTTCAGCGCTTTTGCAAGATCAGAGCCTTTTCTGAATCCTACGCCGTATTCTTCCTCGCTTAAGCTGACTGTATATGTAAGATCTGCATAACTTGTTCCTTCACCGATCATTGCCGTTGCCATCAAAAGATCGATTACAGCCGCATCAGACGTTCCTGCCGCAACTTCCATCAGCGCATCTGCCTGTGCTGTCACCGGCGTAAAATTCAAACCACGCGCTTCCACTTCATCTTCTCCGGCACTTCCTGATTCTACGGCAAAAGTCAGATCAGAAAGACTCTTTTCATCCTGATATTTATCAGCTTTCTCTGCCGGAAGCACTACAACCTGCGCGTTATTCAAATATGCATCTGTACACTCCATAGAACTTGTAACTTCTTCTGTTAATGTCATTCCGTTCCATACGCAGTCGATCGTCTTTCCGTCAAGTTCTAAGATCTTATTATCCCAGTCAATCTCCACAAACTCTACATCTACGCCAAGGCTCTCGCCAAACGCTTTCGCCATATCCGCATCGAAACCGATCCATTCTCCGTCCGCATCCTGATAATCCATCGGTTCAAAATTCGTAATTCCTACGACAAGCGTACCTTTTCCTTTCACATAATCAACATCGCTCTCTGAAGCGGCTTTCTTTCCTGAATCTTTCTTTGCATCGTCTGAACCGCATCCTGCCAATACTGAAACAGCAAGTCCTGCACACAACAAAACACTTAACACTCTTCTTTTCATAATACCCTCCACACTGAACGTATCGTTCTTTTTACTTTCTTTCTCTACTAATGAGTCACTGTACCACAGTAAAGTTACCTCTGTATTCTAACATGCAAACCCCTCCGTGTCAACATACGGAGGGGTTTTCTTGCAATGACGACAATCCAAAGTCCAAGCTTGTCCAAGACCCTGGCGACCGCTTACAATCCCGGAATGTGTCTTTTGGCACTTCCGGTGATTATCGTCATCCTTTTCCTCTTAATCCACCAATGGATATCTGTCATGTGTGGCTTCTTCTATGGCTTCGCTTCCATTTCTCCAAAATCCCAGGTTCCGGCTCAACCGATACCTGTTCATTGATCTTATCTACTTCCCTGCGCATCTGCGCGTTTATTTCCATATATTCCTCGCTTTTCGTGATCAAAATATGATACTCCTCAAGCGACATATATTTATAAGATGCGTATAGATAAGGTTTGATCAACGTCTTGTCTGCGCAGATCTGATATGCACGGTCATACATCTTCGCCGACTCCTGATAGAGGAACAAACGACCGTAAGCCGCCCCGAGGCTTTCATAGATCTTTCCGTAGAATTTCTCATCTACCGTCTCATCTTTTTCCCCATTTAAAATTGCCTGATATACAAGGATTGCCTCCTCTACTTCTCCGCTTTCAAGAAGATTATCACCTTTATATTTCTGCCGTTCAATATCTTTTTGATTTTTCAAATGTTCCAGCACATTCTGAATACGGATCATTTCCGGCTCCCGATATAAACGGGACGATTTTAAGATCGTCAAAACAAACTTTTCAACTGAACCGTGCAGGCGGAGAACATCTCTTAACTCCGATGCAAGCGACTTCATCCCGAGGTCTTCATCCAGCCAATCGCAAAGCTGCCCGTTCATAATCGTATAGTCGATCAAATATAAATTATTACACAGATAGTAGCACAATTCTTCGATTGTAAAAATACGGCAATGAATGCGCGTAATCTCATACGGATGTGCCGCATGTCTGTCATGACAAAGAATTAAATTTCCCATCATTGCCTCCTAAATGTATCGTCTTCTCCGCATGAAAATCCGTCGCCGGAAAGAAATCTCCGAATCCGGCATCTCTGACGGAAATTCTGCATGTTTTTTCATCAAGAAACAACGTCTCAAGCTGCAGACGCATCGAATATTCTGCTCTTCTCGGAAATCCGTCAAGAGAAAGCGTCTCCGTCCTCACCGTCCCCTGAACGAGCGACTCGATACGAAGCTCTATATCTTCCACATCCTCCATAAGAACTTCCCACTGATTATTCGACTCATACCAGTGATTGCCCCAGGAAACGATCGGATACCACATCTCCTGTCCGCCGACACGCATATTGACCGTGATCTGATCTGTCAGTTTATCTTCCGACAGGTACACCGGATTTTCTATATGCATATACAGTTTCCGGTACGCCGTATAGCAAGCGCCTTTACTGTAAAGATTATTTCCGATAAACGCCCGCCGGCCATTGCACAGCACCCTTAAAGATTTCGGATACCAGTCATTTTCAAAACCTTCTCCGGTCAAAAAGACAGAAGAGACAATTCGCTTGTCAAATACACTCTCAATAAATTTACTGAACATTGCATCCGCTTCTTTTGCTTTATCTTCGTTCAAAACAGGATATACCATCGCCAGTTCTTTCATATGGGCGCTTGCCACTTCATCAACTGTGACAAAAGTTGTCTTTCCGCCTCCCAGTCCCGGACGGAGTCTCCGAAGCATATACGCTTTAATCTCATTCCTGTCACAGCAGAACAAAGCCGCGTCATACTGCCACAATTCCTTCGGCTGATAAAACAGATAATTACAAAAACTTTCCTTATAATCCTGAATGAAGATATTTCGTTTATCAATGTTCATCCTCACTGCGATCCCTCGGAGCATCTGCGCCATTTCTTCCGAAAGCGACGGCACGGTAAAGACGATCCCGTCAATTTTCGGAAAAGACTGAAGGGACATCTGAATAAACCGGGACAAAAGCCACACCGCATCATACGTCTCTTCTCCAAATTCAATCTTCCCGCCTGCAAGACTCTTGCTCAAAAGTCTCGTCGCAGTAAATCCTTCCTTGATCGTAACAAGTCTTTTTGCTTCTTTTCCATATGCCCATGTATCTCTCAGTTTTCCGATAATCAGCGGAATCTGATAATTATCTGCATCCACTTCCAACGTGTCCGGCTCTAATTCCTTTTCATTATAAAAACTAATCTGACACGTCTTTTCATTTATCTCATACCCGATGATGCTTCCCTGTCCCATGAAAAGACAACCTCCTCGCATTGTTTAATCTCATACCTGCTCTTTTGTAAAAATCTGCGCCGCAGCCGCATCCTCTCTTGCATATGCCTGGATTTTTTTTCTGCGTTCACTTTCATTCTTCTCAATCAGAATATCATTCAGCCTTCCATACCTTCCCGGTTCTCCCGGAACAGTCTCACGCACACAGATTTCTTTATCGCTGCGATAAGAATTTCCGTCAATCGTCTCTTTAAAATAGTATTTCAGCTTCTCGTTTGCAAAAAGAACGAACTTTTTCACATAAATATTTTCATACATCGGAGTAAGCACTTCCGTCGAATAGTCCGACGGCTCTTCCCCGCCTTTTTGCAGGCTATAGTAGAGCATTACCCGGCTTCCCTTCTGACCTTTATATTCGATCAGCGTCTTGTCCCAAAGCTGCAGTTCAATCAGCCAGTCTTTTTCATAAGACAGAAAGAACGGGAAATAAATCTGTTTTCCACACAGTTCCTGTAAGAATTTCTTCAATGTTTTCCTTGTCTGAGAGCTGTACTCTCTCGTAGAATAATATTTCAATACAGCAACCTTACATATATCGATCGTATCCTCGCCTTTCTCATATTCCCGGCAGATAATATCGATCACACTTCTGCTGATCTTTCTTTCTTCCACAACATATTCCCGGGACATATATACAAGATACGCCTGCTGAAGCCGGAAATATGCGCCTTCCGCATAATACTGTTCAAAAATCTGCGCTTCCTGAAACAATTCTTCTGAAAAGAGCATCTGAGTTAAGATCCTCTCTCCTAATTTATGTGTATGTACTTCATAATCCCGCGCTTCTCTCCAAAGCAGCTTCATATCCGACGTTGCGCCGCAATAATAACTTGCCAGATAAGTCAGGATCACTTTGTCATATTGTCCTTTTTTAAACAGTTCAAAGCAGACATAAGTAAGAAAATCATCATTTTCATAATTGTTTTCTCTGATTGTCTTGCTGCAAAGCCCTAAAAGCTCATCTTCTTCGTAATTTTCAACGCCGTTTTCCCTGACAATCTCTGTTGTCAGCTCCTGAACTTCTTCTTCCTCCCGTGTTCTGCGCAGACCGTTAATATATTTACGGCACATATCCATATAACGCAGTTCATAAAAAAGTCTTTTGCTTTCATACGGGATTGAATCTGTATAGTGTCTTCCGTCCTTCGCCTCCCACACAAGACGATCCGTCTTCGCATATAAAAATACACGAGCTCCATTGTCTGTGTACGGTGCTTTCTGCGTAATCGTACCGTCATCCGCAATCACATGGATAAATTTCATATTCGGCACTTTCGTTGTGATCCGGTATGCATGACATACATCATAAAGCGCTTTTACCCTCTCAGGATTCATAGATGCCTCTACAACAAAGCGCTTATAAATAATACGAAGCTGTTCGTCAACATTTCTCCGATCAAGCTGATTCCATGCAAAAG
>CAJLUP010000025.1 GCA_905209865.1 uncultured Lachnospiraceae bacterium | reverse complement strand
ATAACTATAAAACAACGAAACCCGTTAGCCCTTGTGGTTAGCGGGTTTTCGCTGTTATCACATCTGATGCTTACTTTTCACATCATTTTATAAACATGGCATCCCCAAAACTAAAGAAACGATACCGTTCTTTCACTGCCTCTTCATAAGCTGCCATAACATGTTCTTTTCCTGCCAGAGCAGACACGAGCATAATAAGAGTCGATTCCGGTAAATGGAAGTTTGTAATCAGGCAGTCCAATGTTTTAAAACAATACCCCGGATAAATAAAAATTTCTGTCCAGCCGCTGCAGGCTTTTAAATGTCCGTTTTCATCCGCCGCAGATTCAATCGTCCGACAGCTTGTCGTTCCGACGCAGATCACACGTCCGCCTCTGTCTTTTGCACGGTTGATCTTCTCTGCCGCCTCTTCACTGATCATATAAAATTCCGAGTGCATATGATGATTTTCCACATCATCCACCTTGACCGGACGAAATGTTCCCAATCCTACATGCAGTGTTACCCGAGCAATATCAATGCCTTTTTCTTCGATTTTTTTCAGCAGTTCGGGTGTAAAATGAAGTCCTGCTGTCGGCGCGGCGGCAGAACCCGAATGCTCTGCATATACCGTATTATATCTGTCCTTGTCCTGCAGCTGATGCGTAATATACGGCGGAAGCGGCATCTGACCGAGCTGATCCAAAATTTCTTCAAAAATACCTTCATACTCAAAACGGATCAGTCTGTTGCCTTCGTCTACGACATCGACAACTTCTCCCACAAGCAGACCGTCTCCGAAACTGATCCGGGTTCCCGGTTTCGCCTTACGTCCGGGTTTCACGAGCGTTTCCCATACGTCATCCGCTCCTCTTTTCAGAAGAAGCACTTCGATCTTCGCTCCGGTTTCTTCTTTTGCTCCGATCAATCTGGCAGGGATTACCTTCGTATCATTTATCACAAGACAGTCCCCTGCATTCAGATAATCGATAATCTCACTGAATACATGGTGTTCAACCTTTCCGGTTTCTTTGTCCACTACCATAAGTCTGGAAGAAGAACGGTCTTCCAGCGGATCCTGTGCGATCAGTTCCTCCGGCAGATCGTAGTAAAAATCACTTGTTTTCATATTCGGTTTATCTCCTGTTATTTCTAAGAAGCAAGCCTTGCGTGTACTCCACGCAAGGCTCTCCCCAAATTTATTTCTGTCTTTCGCACTCTTGAGCTATTTTTTCTTGTCTCATTCTTAAGACACTTCTTTGTTTCGCACTCTTGAGTTATTGCTGTTTTATTCCCGTTTTATTTCTCTTGTTTTATTGTGTTCTAAGCTCTGCGCCCATTTTCTTTCCAAGTTTTTTCATAACCTGTTCGGCAACGCTTTCAATTTCCTGAGACGTCAATGTTTTCTCATCAGATCCGATCGTCAGCCTGATCGTTACGGATTTCTTGCCCTGAGGAATCTGTTTTCCTCTGTACTCATCTACAAAGGACGCATCTTTCAGAAGCGCGCTTGCTTTCTTTTTGCCCATAACAGCATCATAAATGTCATTCCATACAGCATCGGAATCAAAGAGCATGGAAATATCATAGTCTGTTTCAGGATACTCGGCGAGATGTTCAAATTTATTCGTTCTTGATTTCAGCGGTTTCAGTTTTGAAGCATCCATTTCAAAAAGGATCACGGAAAGATTCTTAATGCCGCACTCCATAGAAACTTTTTTCGCCACAAGACCCATATCACCGATCTTCTCGCCATCGAGATAAATGTTCAGCCATACAACATTGTCAGCCCATACCGGTTTTTCTTCTTTTTTAAACTCATACGCCTCCATATGTGTATATCTCGGCATATACTCAAGAACACCTTTTGCTTCTCTGAAAAGCATACTGATGTCTTTTACGCTGCTTGCAAATGCCGCGCCGATATGTCTGCGCTGTTCAGGGAGCGATTCTGTCTCATCGTACGCAGTTGTATAATTTTTATCAAAGAATACCTGAGCCTCTTCAAAAATAGCGAAGTCGTTAAAGTAACGCTCGTTCTTTACAACTGCCTCGCAAAGATTCGGAAGAAGAGAAGAACGGATGCAGCTCATATCCGGCGCCGGAGGTGTAGAAAGTTTCAAAACGCCGTCTGTATTTTGGAGAACTGCATTTACAAACACATCATTCATCCACGGATAAGTGTATACTTCCTGCATTCCGCAGCGTATTGCAAGATATTCTTTGATATTTCTCACAAGACTCTTATCTTTCTGATTGATCGAGTCTGTAAATGTTGTTGTAAATTCTGTTGCCTCGAAATTATCATATCCATACATTCTGGCAACTTCTTCCATCACATCGTCTTTGATGGAAATATCTCCTGTCGAACGCCATGTCGGCGCTGTCACATGCATATTTTCACCGTCGATCTGAACGTCAAATCCAAGCTGCTCTAATTTTCCTTGAATTTCTTCATTTGTCAGATGTTTTCCAAGTCTCTTCTCAAGCCATGTCAGATTAACGTCAATCTCTGCTCTGTCGAGTTTTTTCACATAATTATCGCAATATCCGGTCACCTGAAGTTCAGGATAAAGCTCTTTAAAATACTTCATTGAAAGGGCAAGCGCCTGATCGCATCTTTCAGGGTCAACCGCTTTCTCATAACGGGAAGATGCTTCTGTACGCGTGTCATAACGAAGCGCCGTGCGGCGGATACCTGTTGCCTCGAAGTTTGCGACTTCAAGGATCACACGCTCTGTCTTCGGCAGGATCGAATCTTTCGCTCCGCCCATAACTCCGGCGAGAGCAACCGCTCCTTCAGAATCTGTGATCACAAGATCATCTGTGTTCAATTCAAGCTCTTTATCATTTAAAAGAAGCAGCTTCTCTCCTTCTGACGCATGTCTTACAACAATGTGATCTGTAATATTGTCCGCGTCAAATGCATGTGTCGGATTTCCTGTTGCAAGCATTACATAATTCGTAATATCGACAAGGGCGTTGATCGGACGCATTCCTACTTTCCAGATTCTATTCTGCATTTTATACGGTGAAGGTTTCACAGCCACACCTGACATCTCAACACCAATATATCTTGTACATCTGTCAGGATCTTCGATCTCAACTTTAAAATCAGACTGAACGTCTGTCTCAAAAGGCTCGATCTTTGCAAGCGGCAAATTATAAAGAGCCGCGATTTCACGGGCAATTCCGTAATGACCCCAAAGATCCGGTCTGTTTGTCATTGATTTATTATCGATCTCAAGAAGTACGTCATTCATATCCAATGCATCCGCCAAAGAAGTTCCTGCCGGAACGTCAAACGCCGACAGATCAAGGATTTCTCCTTCTGTTTCTGACGGGAACAGTTCTCCCAACCCGATCTCATCTGAAGCACAGATCATACCAAATGACTCAACTCCGCGAAGCTTGGAATTTTTGATCACTACAGGCTCACCCTCGCCGTGCCAGCGGACAACCGCTCCAGGACAGGATACTGCGACGCGCATTCCTTCTTCCAGATTAATTCCTCCGCATACGATATCTTTGATCTCATCGCTGCCGATATTTACTTTACATACTCTCAATCTGTCTGCATTTGGATGCGGCTCAATCTTTTCGATCACTCCGACGATCATATTTTCAAAACGCTCTGCAAGATATTCCACATCTTCCACTTCTACTGTAGACATCGTCAGATCGTACGCCAGTTTTTTCAGATCTGCATCTTCAGGAATATTTACATAATCTCTAATCCATGATAATGATAATTTCATATTCTCTCTCCTCTATCTAAACTGTTTCAGGAATCTTAAATCTGCACTGTGGAACAATCTTACGTCATCAACGCCATAGCGCATCATGACAAGTCTGTCCAAACCGATATTTACATAAAATCCTGTATATTCGTCCGGATCAAGCCCTGCTGCCCGAAGAACATTCGGATGCGGAGAACCGCCCGGCATAACCTCGATCCAGCCGACATGTTTACATACGCTGCACCCTTTGCCGCCGCAGACCTGACACTGCATGTCGATCTCAAATCCAGGCTCTACGAACGGGAAGAAACCGGAACGCATTCTGACTGGAACATCCGTTCCAAACACTTTGCTCAAAATACTCTTGATCATTACTTTACCAGATGTAAATGTAATATCTTTGTCCACGATCAGCGCCTCATACTGGAAAAACGCTCTCTCATGATGTGCGTCCGTTGTCTCGTTTCTGTACACACGACCCGGGTATACAAAACGGTACGGCGGTTTATGTGTCTGCATATAGCGAACGCTTCCGCCTGTCAGATGCGGACGAAGACATAGTTTCTCATTCGTACTTCCACTGTCATGTCCTTCCAGCCAGTATGTGTCCATGCTCTCACGCGCCGGATGATTCGGAGGGAAATTCAATTTATCAAATGCATACATCTCACTTGTGATCTCATCTTCCTCGAACACCTCAAATCCCATCGAACGGAATGTATCATTCAAATCGTAGCACATCTGCGTGATCGGGTGAAGTCCGCCGCCTGTCGGCAAAATTCCCGGAACAGAGCAATCAAAATCAGGAGACACTTCCGAAGCTTTCAGCTTCAGCTCCATCCTCTTCTCATCGATCAGTTCCTTCACTTCATTTTTTGCCTGATTCAAAAGTTTTCCCATCTCAGGACGAAGCGCTGCATCCACTGTCGGAATTTCTTTCATTAAAAGACTTAATGAACCTTGCTTTCCGATATACGCGCTTTTTACATTTTGCAGTTCACCCTCGCTCACTGCATCAGAAATCTTACCTTTTGCTTCTGATAAAATGCTGTTGATTTTATCTTTCATTTTATTTCTCCTTCCCAAATTGTTTTTCATTTACTCATTCTTATTTACACAGCCGTTTTCTTCCGCTTTGCCGCAGTGCAATCTTTGCAGAGCGCTTTTGCGCCTTCCTCTTTGCCGCAGTGCGATCCTTGCGGAGCGTTTTTTTATGATTGGGGAACCCCCAATCATAAAAAAACACCGTCGCTTGTCTGTTCAACAAGGGACGATGTAAATCGCGGTACCACCCTATTTCAGAGCATCTATCTGCCCTGCACTCTCATTGTGTAAAATATTGCTACACGAACATCCGGCTTAACGCGCAAACTGCTTTTCGCCGGAAGACTCCCATACTGAAACTTCAAGAAGGGTCGCGCGGAATGCTCTCAGCCGATGACGCTCCGTCTCTGGGTCGCTCTGTCTTCTCTACTCACATATGTTCATAGTCTAAATTCTGAAATTATAATTTTATTTCCGTTACATTTTTTGAATTTCCCCTCTGCAACAAGAAATCTTGCTCCTACTGGTCAATTCCTACATTATTTTGGCACAGATTATGTTTTTTGTCAATGACGGAAATCTATCTCCTCTGTCACCTTCCGCATAAGCATTTTACCTTAGTTCTAAATATCGTTCTGACACTTCTTTTTTTATCCTGTACAACGTATTCCAATCTTTTGCTTCATCTTTCAGATCAAGCGTAAATACCCCGCGGTCTGCATCCAGTGTAACATAAATTTTTGTCGGCTTATAGAAAAATCTGATCTGAAACTGCCCCATAGGGCCGATCGAACTGCTTTCACCGATCACCCGTATCTGTTCGCCGAATATTTTACAGATAATCTTCTTATATTTACACATCATTTCCTTTTGCTCTGTCTCCATACGTTTCCGCTCCCCAGCCTTCGTTTACCATACACCATCTTCCTGTTTCCGGCATCACAAGACCTGCAATAATATAAAGTAGCAACCCGATCCAAAAAGCAAAACCTATGATATCGCTCCTTGTCTTTTCCTTTTCACTCAAGTCTTCTTTCTTTTTTATCCTCCACATTCCTTTTTATCCTTTTACCTTTTTATTTCTATTTTCTCATTTCTCTCATCCAATTTCAATTATCCCCCAATATTTTTCAATTTCTGATCCAAGAATACAGCAAATAAAAAATTATAGTTATTAATTTCATAGATTTTATTACACAAATTTCCCACCGGATATATATGATACACGTTCATAATATAACCGGTGGGTTTCGTTTATATATTCTAAATTACGTCCTTTCAACATATTTTTCTTTGCCGAGGCATATTACCGATCAATCCATATTTTTCAATATAATTGTAAGTTGCCCCAAGCAAGTTACATTCTTCCATATATCTGCTTCTTACAATTTCTGCATGAAGCATTTGGCCACACTCTGCATCTTGATACAGTTCATTCAATTTGATTCGCAAATCTTTAAAAATCCGTTCCTGCCTGCTTATCCCTCCTCCAATAACAATTCTTTCCGGCGAATAGCAAACCTGAATATTATGAATCAACACAGCAAGATTATCAATAAATTCCTTGTATACGCTCACCGCATCCGGGTCTTGTTGTTCAACCCAATTAAAGATCATTTCCCCATCTGCTTTGATATGTTTCACCTGTTCAGTTTTTGAAGGGAAACACCCGCATAACTTCATATCGATATTATGAAGCATTTCACTCGAATCCTGACTGTCAATATCCAGATTTTTGTATTTACATAATTTATACGTCATCCCTAAAACACCGACAGACATATATGCAAGCATCATATCTTTATATTTTCCAGGATCTGTAATCATATAAGAAAATTCACCTGCCGTGAAATTTTTTCCCCAATGTACGGTTCTATTTTTAATCACGCCGCCTCCTACAGCCGAACCTAAGATCAATACAACTCCATCTTTGCAGTCTGCAAGCGATCCCTGCCATGCTTCTGATAACGCTCCGCATTTGCCATCATTTTCCACAGCAACATTAACCGGACACTTTTTTTGAACAAGATCAATGATATTGCAGCCATACAGCTCTCTATAAACTCCTGATCCGTATAATTCCCCGGTCTGCGAATTAATATATCCGGGAAGACTAAGAGCAATTCCGTCTATCTCGTTTTCATACTTTTTATAAAGCGTATAAATCGTTTCTACAAATTCTTCTTTTGATTTCAAAGGAGCCGGTATTTTTCCACTCTGCTCCATATTTGCATCAGCATCTACAAGTGCATACTTTACGCTGCTTCCGCCGAAATCACAGGCCAGACATTTTATCCCTGACATTTTGTCACACCTCCCGTCTCTGAGTTGATTTCCGAAACAATACTCTTTTATTGTTTTTTCACCTGTACATTTGACCGTCTTAGTCTCCTGAATCGCTGTCTGAACTGAACCATGTACGGACTTTCACTGCTCAAAGCACAAAATACAAGAAGCGCAACTGCAACTGCCGCATTATTAAACTGACCGGATAAGCCCATCGCTACAATTCCAAATTTAATTAATTGCACAGTCACTCCACCAATATACACGCCAACAATCAAATTTACATATTTTTCTAACGCAGCCGCCACAAAAAAGCACATAATTGCACTAAATACCATATCCATACTTCCCATGTTTGTTGTCGGGTTTTGAACATTTGACCTTGCAAGGGAAAGCACTCCATAAAAACCACTGTATAATCCGACAAGTATAAAAGAAATCAATTTCACCTTATCTACATTAATTCCTTGTTGTTGTGCAACGTTTATATTGTTTGCAACAGCTTTCAGATTAAAACCATATTTTGTCTTGGTATAAAGCACATAGGCTATAAAAAAGAAAATCACTGTACTTATAATAACAACCGGAGTCCTGTTAAAAAACTGTCCAAAACTCGGATCAACCGATACTCCGCCGCCTCCCCATGCTAATGCTGAAATACTTTCCAAAATAAGCATTGTTCCAACTGTGGCAATAATAGATGGAACCTTCATTTTAATATAAAGTAATCCCGATAAACACCCAATAATAAGACTTGTAACTATAATGCAAACTGCAATCAGAAGGTTTCCTCCGCCTAAGCGGTTTGCAATGCCTCCTCCCAAAATGATACCTGCAATCACATTTGCACCTGCTGCAAAATGCCACAGTCCTAATTTACACGCGAATGTGACACCCCATGCAAGAATTGTAGGAAGCATTGCCTGTCTCAAAATATCTAAAATCTGAGTTCCGCCCATTGCTTCGGGACGCATTATTAATAAAATCAAATATAATATGATCGGTATCGCGGCTGCCGAAATTACGTTTTTTATCATACGTCCTTTTCGTTTTCCCATTATCAGTTCTCACCTGCTTTTTCTTGAACCATTTTCAAACTATAAGTCGCAACTTCTTTTTCAAACGACGCTTCATCCATGGCTGCCAATGCTTTAATTTCCTCAGCCGTATACGTCTTAAACTCCGAAAAATACTTACTATAAAGTTCTGCATCTTCTACCGAAGTCATGTAAATATAATTCGACTTCACTTCTGTCGGCGTATCTGACTTCGGCTGATCTGTTAATGTACAATACAAATTCACTAATGCATACACAGGATCAATTTGACTTCCCGTTGTCAGCATTGCCAAATTACCTTTTTTAAATGCCCCCGGCACATCTACCGGCGTATCAAAAGACGTCAGTTTTATATCAGTTCCTTCAATATCTGTGACGATTGCATCAATCGCTCCATTTGAACCGGACGAAACGATAAGTGCATCTATATCTGGGTTTGCCGCAAGCAGCTGATCCGTTGCATCTGTCATATCTGCTGCTGTAGCTGTAGAAGAATTTGTTGATACTTCATAAGATAAACCAAGCTCCTTCAATCTGTCCGCCACACCTTCCTGACGACGATCTATAACACCATTCCCAGCCTCTCTATTAATCAATCCAAACTTTTTACAACCTGCTTCTGCCAAAGCGTCAACCATAGCAGCGCCTGCACTTTCTTCATCTTCTACTACATATCCGGTAAAATAATCACTGCTCATGCAATATTCATAAGTCTCTTCGTCAATAATATTTCTGAAAAATGCCTGCATATATACTCCTGCACTTTCACAAATTTTCAAATAATCATCGACCGCCGTATCTACGATTGGACAAATCATAATTCCTTCGCATCCTGCCGACACAAGATTTTCTACCGCTGTTATCTGACCTTCCGCATCATAATCTCCTGTTCGATAAACAAGTTCTACCCCCAACACGTCTGCTGCAAAATCAAGCGCCTCTTTTGAGTCTGCACCTAATCCATCATCTGTAGACCAAATACAGACACCAATTTTCATATTTCCGTCTTTTCCCGATGAATCCGATCCACTTTTGCCATCAGAACTACATCCAACAAGCATACCAACCCCAATTACCGCGGCAGCTCCTGCCGACACGATTCTTTTAACTATATTTCTCATTCTGATTCCTCCTTTTCATATTTGTTTTCCCCCGTCATTTTTATTTGTTTACGCATGTTCCTTATAAAATATATGGCACTCCGTCCCTGTCAAACGTCAGTGTTACAGAAACAAGAAAGATGATTCCTTCTATTAATCCAACCATATTGGGACTTACACCTATAACATTTAATCCATTTTCAAGAAACAAAAGCATCAAAACACCTACAACAACATTTAATATCTTTTCTTTTGTTCCACCCGTTAAAGAAGCCCCTCCGATTACCATCATCAATAATAATGTCACATGGAATCCTGAGCCTGACGTTGCTCCTGCAGAGCCAGATCGCACAACTGTCATTAATGTTGCCAGCCCCATCATTATACCTGCTGTTAAATATGCCAAAAGTTTAAATTTTGTCACATTAATTCCCGCCGCACGGGCTGCTTTAGGATTCGATCCAATATCCATGATTCTCTTTCCTAATTTCGTATAATGAAACAAAACTACCGCAATAATAATCGCCGCAATCATTACAATGTAAAAAAGCGGAACATTGTATAGATGCGAAAACTCGCTTGGAAGCTGAAGACCTTTCGTTCTATTTGCGATCAAATATCCGGCAACTCCTTTTCCAAAAAAAGACACCGCAAACGAAACGATCACACTATTGATCCCTAATAAAATATTCAAACCTCCGATTACCATTTCGCAAATAATCGTCAATACAAAAATAACCGGAAAAACAAGCCAGCTTCCCCACATTTCTGCCGCTAAAAGTCCTAACGCTCCGCTTAAACATATGATTCCATCCAAAGACATGTCCATATTTCCAAGAGACATCGTAAACAGAATTCCCAAACCTGCCACGATATAAGTACATGACTGAATTCCAATCTGTTTTATATTGTTGATCTGCAATGTTGTTCCTCCGCTCAACACCGCAAACAGCACAATAACAAAAATCAGTGAAAACACCGGAAGGCAGGTTTTTATCGCATCTTTCTTTAATGCAATCTTTTCCTTCATATTCTCCCTCCTGCTATATCATTTTATTAATTACGTCACTCTCGCTTACTTCTGAAGATCTCTTGATTTTTCCTGTGATGCGTCCGTCGCGCATAATAAGGAGATTATCAGACATTCCAATTAATTCCGGCAATTCTTCAGATACCATCAGAACGGATCTTCCCTCTCGTTTAAATTGCTCCAGCAAGCGATAGATTGCAGCCTTCACTCCAATATCAATTCCCCTTGTCGGACAGTCCATTAAAACGATCTGCACATCATTTGCCGTACATTTTGCGATTGCAACTTTCTGCTTATTTCCCCCGCTTAAACTCGATACCGGAAGATTCAAGCCTCCTATTTTTATGCTAAGCATCTTAACTTGTTCTTTTGCAAGTTTTGTTGTTGCATGCGGTGTAATAAGAAACCCTTTCTTTATCTTATCCATAGACATCATATTTATATTGTCCCTAATACTCGCCGCCAACATCAGCCCTTCCGATTCTCTGTCTTTCGGTATGTATCCCATTTTATTTCTTACTGCAATCTCAGGGCTCTTTATTTCTATATTCTGTTCTGTAAGAACAACTTTCCCGCTATCAGGCTTAAGCAATCCAAACATCACTTTTATCAGATCATGCATACCGCAGTCAGTTAATCCGCCGATTCCTAAAATTTCCCCTTTGTGAAGCTTCAGCGAAACATCATTCAATCGGTTTCCCAGACAAATATGTTTTGCTTCAAGAACTACCTTATCGTGGTCCGATGTATCTTCATAATCCTGTCTGTAATATCCGCCTGTCAATTCTCTTCCGATCATATTTTTCCGCATCGAATCTACCGTAATCTCGTTTCCCGTAAGCGTCGTAATATATTCCCCGTCCCGCATAACCGTAACAATATCACATACGCTTTTTAGCTCTTCAAGATCGTGTGATATGAAAATTACAGCGTCACCTTTTTCCTTCATCTCACGAATCAGCTTATATATAACTTCTCTTCCTTTTTGTGAAAGGGCTGTTGTTGTTTCATCAACGATTAAGATCTTGGGATTTTCTTTCATCGCCATTCCTGCCTCGATCAATTTTCGATCCTCAAAACTCAATTCATCAATTAACATTGCCGGTTCAACATCTTGCAGCTCTATTTTTGTTAATACATTTACAGCGGCTTTATTCATCTCTCTGCGATTGATAATTCCTTTTGTTCCAAACTGATCTTCTTCTCCGAGGAATATATTTTCCGCTACTGTCAGATGATCAATCGTTCCCTTTTCTTGAAGCAGCATACATATCCCTGATCTTCTTCCATCAATCATATTTTTAGGACAATGCGGTTTACCTTCCATTAACATCTTTCCACTATCCGGCTGAAGGCATCCTGCAATCATTGATGTGACGGTCGATTTTCCGCTTCCATTTTCTCCGATCAAGCCGTGAATTTCCCCGGAACGAATTTCTAAATGCATATTTACTACAGCTTTCGTGGGACCGAATGATTTATTCAGTCCCTCCACCGTCAAAATTACTTTTTCTTTTCCCATAGCTTTCCTACCATCTTTTGTCCGCTATTACTGTGCTCCTGTTCTTGTTACCGGATTTATACAGTAATCAGGAATTTCGTCTTTGATTTCCCAAATATAAAGCTGATTTCCTTCTGAATCTTCGATCACCGCATAATCCTTACCCTCAACTGTGAATCGTTCACGAAGTACTTTTCCTCCAAACTCAACAACTTTCTCTAATGTTTTCTCAATATCTTTTACTTCTATAACAAAGCTCGGCGCCGGTGCAATATCTTCTGTTTTCGGTTTCAGATACCCGTACTCAAAAGAACATACTCTTGGTTCCCAATCCGGTGTTCCTGGTCCTGTTGCACAATACATCAGCGGATTTTCTTCATCTGAATGTTCTGTGTTAATAATATCCCATCCGAAAAGATCTTCATAAAATGATCTGATTTCATCTGCTTTTCCTTTTTCATATTCCATTACCCAGCGCCGTGTCCTGCCTTCCCCTTGCTGAGGAGCAAAATCTTTTGCCGGGTGAAAAGAAATATCAAAAGGATCTCTATTGGGATCTACTTCCGGCGGATCAACATGAATTCGTCTCTTTTCAATGCTTCCCGTCCACGGTTCTTCCAAAAACTGACTTCTCGGAGCTCCACATCCCGGGCAATGTGCCGGCACTTCTGTTTCTTCAAATGCAATCGGGAAACCACAGGCAAAACAAGTATATATTTTCTTCATCGCTTTTTCCTCCTATTCCTCTTCATCATATTCTGTTTCCAACTCGTCCCAAGTCCTTGAAGACGGACATTTCCACAAGTAGAGATAGTTTCCTGCCGGATCTTCAATTACCGCATGAATCTCCCAGCTCTGTTTACTGTCATCCAACGGTTTTGCAAGCGCTGATTTCGTTTTATCCAAAATCAACTTTCCTCCATGATCAATAATCTTCTGAATCGTTTCTTCCAACGGACGATCCATATGGATTTCCATAAACGGTCCTGGTTTCTCAATTTCTCCCGGCGCCCAGTGTACAAACATATTCATATGTCCCGGAGTAACACCTTCATAATCGTACTGTGCCGGACCGGTTGCTATAAGCAGCGAAGGATGTTCGTCTCCTGCCGGAACTCCGCTTGCAGCAACGGGCATCTCTATCATATCCCATCCAAAAACATTGATATAAAAATTCTGAAATCTTTTCAGATCTTTGTATGTGATAACATACAATCTTGTCCTTCCATGAAGATCCTTTTTTGTAAACTTTTTCGGCGGACGATAAGGGTAACTATTTGTTTTTACTTCTGACATGATTTTCCTCCTTTTGTCGTTTTCTTTACCTGTTCTCGACTCTTTTTTCTCACTCGTGAGCTTGCATTTAATTTATCAAACAGGTGCATTTTTATATATCATTTAATCCATTTTTATAGTATAATTCTCACATCAAATGAAAATAATTGTATTTGTCTGAAATATTTTCTAATCTTTGGAGGCATCTATGGGATACTTAAACAATAAAGAACTTTTTTATCAAGAATTTCTAAATCGGGAAAATAATAAACGCCATCACAAATATGATGAAGAAATGCTGCAATACGATCTTTTAAAAGCAGGTGATATTAATGGATTAAGAAGAAGCATGCAAATGTGGACTTCTGCCCTTCCCGGACATCTTTGCGATGATGTTTTACGAAATTATAAATATATGTTTGTCGCTTCAATTACCCTTGTCACAAGATTTGCAATCGAAGGCGGAATGGATGATGAAATGGCATATAATATCAGCGATTTATATATTCAAAAAATGGATAAATGCACAACAAAAAAAGAACTTGATACGATTTATGAAGACATGTGGATCTTTTTCACAAACAAAATGTCAGAAATCCACAAGTTTAATATCTATTCGAAGCCTATTTTGAAATGTATTGATTATATTCAAAACCGACTGCATGAACAGCTTACTATAAAAGAGCTTGCTGATTTAGTTAATTTAAATCCAAACTATCTGTCCGCTCTCTTTAAGCGTGAAACCGGACAAAGCATCACCGAATACATTCGGAATATGCGCCTTGACGCAGCCAAAAATATGTTAAAATATTCTGATATCAGCTATGCCGAAATCGCCTCAATACTAACCTTTAGTTCACAAAGCCATTTTACAAAAGTATTTCGTGAAAAAACAGGGTATACACCGAAAGAATACCGGCAGACATTTTATCGTTCTGCGTTTGACCCCCATGATGATGACACTAGAACAAGAACCGGGAAGAATAAATGTCTGCTTCATTGACACAACTAATCACCGGAAATGACAAAAGGCATATTCTTGAATTGTAAGCGGTCGCTAAAGTCTCGGGCAAACCCGGACTTTGGCTCCTCACCATTACAAAAATCCCCTGACCGCCGCAGATGTTTCTTTTACATCGCACTGTCAGGGGATTCTATTATTTTACTGTGTTATCGACTTATTATTCCTTCTCTTTATTATCTTATTTATCTATCGGTTATTTTGTTGCCTTATAGTAATTAATCAGACATCCGTCCAAAATGATCTGTCTCTCGGCATCTGTCAGATCTCCGAGTTTCAGATGGATTTCTTTCAATTCATCACCGACAACATATGCGTTGATAACGTCTTTCTTTTCCTCAACCGCTTTTCTCACATTCGGAACGAAGATATAATCTCCGTTTTTAAACGGAAGCGCCTCATGATCTGCGTCTGTCAGGAACGGAAGCATTCCCCAGTTTATCAGATTGGAACGATAACGTTTTGTCGCATACTCTACGGCAATGTTCGCCCATCCTCCGAGAACTTTCTGACAGGAAGCAGCCTGCTCACGAGCAGAACCATCTCCCGGTTTTACTGCAAAAATAGTACTTCCGACACCTATATTTCCTTCTCCTGCTTCCGGATATGTTTCCTGGATCTTAGCCATAACCGGTTTCAGCTCTTCCAACGCTTCAAGAGGACATGTACCGGCTTCGATTGCTTTCTGTGCTTTCTGAACCTCTTTCGCTCTTCCTACATATGCAGGATCTTTTCTTGAAAGTGCAAACTCTGCAAGTCCAAGCGGGTTAGAGCGATAAGAAGACGTCTCTCCTGACGGAATGAGCTCGTCTGTTGTCGTTACCGGATCATGGATCTCAGATACAACTTTCACGATCAGATTTTCAGGAAGTGCAGACATCTCCGGCCAATCCTTAATATTCGGACCAAACTGGATCTCTACAGTCGGATCAGCCTCTCCCTTGCTGTCGAATACACGATTTGCGTAAATATTCTGATCAAAGTGATATTTCTGTCCTTTATATTCTACGTCAAATGCCGTAGCCGGAGTCAAGTAGCCTTTATTTGCCGCCGTTGCAGCAATAGAACGAGCATCCATAAGAGCAACAGAAGAAATCTGTCCGCTCTGGAGCTTACTTCCTTCACGGTTCGGGAAGTTTCTCGTTGTATGACGGATAGAAAATGCATTATTTGCAGGTGTATCTCCTGCTCCGAAACACGGACCGCAGAATGCTGTTTTTACAACAGTGCCTGCTTCCATAAGATCGGCTACAACACCATTTTTCACCAGTTCCATATAAATCGGCGTACTTGCCGGATATACGCTGAACGTAAATGCGTCTGATCCGATATTATGACCTTTAATAATGTCTGCCGCCGCGCAGATATTTTCAAATCCGCCGCCTGCACATCCTGCAATAATTCCCTGATCTACATAGAGTTTTCCGTTACGGATCTTATCCTGAAGAGAATAATCTACAGCTCCGTCAAGACTTACGAGCGCTTTCTGCTCTACGTCATGAAGGATATCCGCTAAATTCGCATTCAGTTCATCGATCGTATAAACATTGCTCGGATGGAACGGCATTGCGATCATCGGCTTGATCTCGCTTAAGTTTACACGAACACATCCGTCATAATATGTAACTGCACCCGGATTCAGTTCTTTGTACTCTTCTTTTCTTCCGTGAATCTCGTAGAATTCTTCGATCTTCTCATCAGTTGTCCAAATGGATGACAGACAAGTTGTCTCCGTCGTCATAACATCAATTCCGATACGGAAATCAGCACTTAAGTTCTTCACGCCCGGTCCGACAAATTCCATTACTTTATTGTTTACATAGCCGTTTTTAAATGTCGCTCCGATAATTGCAAGAGCAACGTCCTGCGGACCTACACCCTTCATCGGCTCGCCTTCAAGATAAACAGCGATAACTCCCGGCATCTTAATATCATATGTTTTGTTCAAAAGCTGTTTTACGAGCTCAGGACCGCCTTCTCCCATCGCCATTGTACCGAGAGCTCCGTAACGTGTATGGCTGTCCGATCCAAGGATCATCTTTCCGCCGCCTGCAAGCATCTCTCTCGCGAACTGATGGATAACTGCCTGATGGGGCGGAACATACATACCGCCGTATTTTTTCGCACATGTCAGACCAAACATATGGTCATCTTCATTGATCGTACCGCCGACTGCACAAAGACTATTGTGACAGTTCGTCAACACATACGGGATCGGAAATCTCTCAAGACCTGACGCGCGGGCTGTCTGAATAATTCCGACAAAAGTAATATCATGTGATGTCAATTTATCAAATTTAATCTGCAGATTCTTCATGTCAGAAGAAGTGTTGTGTGCTTCTAACACACCGTAAGCCATCGTATTTTTCGCAGCTTCTTCTTTAGAAACCGGAACTTGTACATTTCCTGTATCTTCAACAATCTCAGTGCCATTGAGCAAATACACACCGTTTTCATATAATTTGATCATATGAAACCTCCTTTTCGTTTGTCAATTTTACGCTATTTCTATATATTATCATACTTATTGTGAAAATGTAACCAATACAGCGAAAAAAACAGCTGCGACATACAGGGAAAACAATGAAAAACGGCAGGAACATCTTCCCGCAGATTTACTCCCAGGAAAACTTCCTGCCGTTTTCAAATTTTGATACACTTTTTTCAGATTTTAATACGCATTTTTTAAGATTTGTTTTTCCTTATCGCTCTTATCCTCTCTATTTATAACACTGTAAGTTAATATTCTCAACAAGTCCCGTTTCTACGTCTATATCTACTGTGCACGAATTATCATAGCTTTCTTCATCATACCAATAATAAGTATTTCCATACTCTTCGTCTTTATACGAATCTGTCGGCTCGCCATACGCCGCAAGAACGTCCGCCTCTTTTGTTCCGACTGTAATTCCGCCCGGGAAGAGAACTGTAAGTCCGCCTTCCTCCAGATCATAGGAATATGCCGAGATCGCGCCTACAAGACAATCTTTCAACTCTTTCGGATCACTTTCCATATTTACCATATCTGCCATGATCGTATTGCCGTTATCGTCTTCAAACCATGCAAGCTCATACTCACCTACATTTACCACATAATCTTCCGGTGTATATTCTCTGTCAAGCTTCAGCCCTGTCGCCTCCAAATCCGCCAGACTGCATGGAAGCGTAATCACTTTATCGTTGATCTGAACTGTATAACTGTCCCATTTTGCACCGAGATCTTTACTCTGCTCCGCCGGTTTTGCCGCCTTTTTGTCTTCGTCTTTATCATCTGCGTCGTCCGATACTTCTCCGCCTGCTTTTTCGATCACATCTTTTGGAACTTCAATTTCACCTACACTGTCATATTCATGATACGTCACTTCGATGGAACATACTGTAACATCAACGCCTTCTTCCTCCATTGCCTTTTCCATAACATCCTGCATATCGAAAGAAATCTTTGCCGGGAGAATATCGCCTTCGTAAACAGCAATCGTACATGGAAGGGTGAGGTCTTTGATCACATCCTTGTCGACTGCTGAATCCAAACCATTTACCATACCTGACTCCATCATTCCCGCAATATCAGAACCTTTAATCTCTCCTGTCATCTCAAAGCATTTTTTTCCGTTTACTTCTACCTTTTCTTTAGACATCTCGAAAGATTTCGCATGTACTGTCATACTGTCTGCAAGATCAGAAATTTCACCAGCCATATCCATTTCCGAATCATCCATGTCTTCTTTTGTCCACTGATCATTCGCCATCGTATATACAACATACTCATCATCTTCTTTTACAGTATACATTTCAATCTCGGTTCCGATATTCGTACCCATCATTTTCATATCAATGGCGCCTTTGCCATGACTTTCACCCTTTTTAAGATCCAGATCCATGTCCAAATCTGCCTGAACACCGATTGTGGCTGTATCATCTCCCATTTCCATATCAATCTTCATGTTTGCCACTACCGACTCTGCGTCTTCCAGATTCTTCATCATATCATTCAATAAATTCTCTGGAGTTGCCTTTTTCCCGCACCCTGACATAAGCGCTGCTGTCATCATCACCGCCATTCCCAGTGCCACTAATTTGTTCCTACGTTTTTTCATACCTTTTCCTCCTGATTATATATTTTTTATTTACGCTCTTTTATTTTTTCCTCCCTTTTTTCAATCTTATGCGGGATATTCAAAATCCCTTTACTTCAAAAGCATGTCATCCTAAAAAACTATTTATTATCTGACTTTTTATAGAAATCTTAGAACTTATTCTTTTTTTCGTTCAAACATTCTATAAATTTTTCACTTTTCTTGATTATATCTTACTTCTTTTCTTTTCACAACAAAAAAATCCGAACATTGACTAATATCAATGTTCGGATCTTTACTTTAATGGAGAATACGAGAGTCGAACTCGTGACCTCCTGCTTGCAAGGCAGGCGCTCTCCCAACTGAGCTAATCC
>CAJLUP010000024.1 GCA_905209865.1 uncultured Lachnospiraceae bacterium | reverse complement strand
AATTTGTAGCCTTCTTTTACCGGATCTGCAGGACGAGTAAGCTTAGAACCATCTTCTACAGTAACTTCTTTTCCATCAATGATTACTGTATGATAATCTTTTGACTCTTCCATCTTCTTATATACAGCTTCAACTGTTGTATCTTTTGTCGGCACAAATGTATATGGTGTTCCAAGAACTCCTGCATCTTTTCCATCTACTTTCCAGCCTTGGAAAATGTATCCGTCATTCGCTTTCGCTGTTACAGTTACTTCTCCTTTATCGTTCATCTCGCTGACTGTGATTGTACCGTTCTCACTCTCTACCGCTGTAACTTTATACTGTGTAAAGCGTGATTCAACGTTCAGATCAGCTGTAATCGGTTGCGTGAAATCTACAGCCGTATCTGTTCCAACGAGATAAAATCCTGCAAACGCATGCCCTGCTTTAGACGGTTCTTCTACTTTCAGAGTCTCTCCATCTTTTACTTTATGTGCTGTTCCATCGATCGTTACTGTCCACTCTTTTGGCTGCGGTATCTCTCCTTCTTTCGTAAAGTGAGCGATTAACGATGTATTCAGCTCTACAGGGAATGTGTATTCTGCATCATCAGAAACTTTCTCTTCTGTAAGGATATCATACCATCCTGCAAACTCATAATCTTTATTCGGAGTTGCTTTTACAGTAACATCTGCATGCTGCATTACTTTTCCGTCTTTTGCACTGCTTTCAACTTTTCCACCTGTTTGAGCTGCAACATAGACTGTCATTTCTTTTACTTTTTCGTTGTCAATATCAAACTCAGATACAGCTACCCATCCATCGTTAGATGCTTTCGCAACAAATTTCACAAACTGGACTTCCTGCTCATCAAAATAGATCGTCTTCTTGGATGCATCAGCAGCAAACTCTTTGTCTTCTGCAACCTTCACCCACTCGTCGCTTTCATTTGCCTTCACATACAAATCAGCTTTTGTTACCTGCCCGCTTGCCGTTCCCTGTCTCGGTGTAAAGGAGAACTGATTGATCGTATATTTCTGACCGAGATTGATCTCTCCGCCGATTTGATCAAAACTTCCCTGCGGTTTCAGTTGATCTGTTGCACCCTGCCAGTTTGAATGCCAAATCGTATTCGTTTTTCCATCGAACGCATATTTAAAAAGACCCTCTGTTTGATTATAAGTCGTCTCTGTATCAACAGCTACTTTCGTCCACGCTGATTTATTGTACTCATCTTTTGATGAAATCGGATCTGCCGTCTTCACTTCTACGTTGTCGATCGTACCGACAATCGAATTCGTTTTTGATCCGATGCGTTGGATCGGAAGAAGAAGCGTTGCATTTTTAATGCCCTGTTTTCTAACCGTATTATCCGTCTGTCTGTTGATATAAATTCCTGTTGCCGGATATTCTTTTTCATCTACGATCAATACCGTCTTCAGAGTATCTGTCACGATCTCCATATGAACTTTCTCGCCAACCGGAAGTTTATAATCGAAGTAGTAATCATAAAGTTCTCTTCTGAATCCGACTCTTCCGTCATCCATGATGCGGATATCATGCACATAATCTTCTCCGCCCGGTGTATCTGCTTCAAACAGAATCTGTCCTGCTCTTGCTTCTTCGGTTAATGTAACATCAAATGACAACGTGTTTCCAACTGCCAGCTTATCAATCGGAGTTGTTGCATAACTCTCTCCGCCTTTTAACTTCAGCGCGCCGTCGATATCTGCATTTTTTGTCTCTCCGAGATCTCTGTTACTTTCGGAAGCATCTTCTTTATTATCGAAACCGTAAGACATATATTTACCGTCTTTGTCTGCTGTTTCTTCAAAGTACGGATTGCTTCCCGGAGCATCTCCAAGATCTTCCGTCTTCTTAGTAAGGTCTGCAAAAGTAAGATCTTCGCCTTCGCCCCAGCCTTTGCTTGCAAGAACCGGAAGCGCATCCTCAAAACGCTCAAAGTTATCAACTTCCGAAATACCCTGTGCCGCTGTGTCGATATTGTCATTCCAGATTGCAAACGTACTTCCGAGCATCTGATCAGATCCTGCCGGAATGATTGTTCCGCCCATGTTATTCGGAATCCAGCTTGTGTAAAGGCTTTCTGTATTCAGGTAATCCCCATATCCGCCTTTGCCGCCGCTTCCATTCGGAACCATGTAAAGAGTGCCGTCCAATGTATTAATAAGATCAAATCCATCGTTATACATCTGCTTCGGATTCGAATATCCTGTATTCCACACATTCAACTGTACATTATCACTTGTTACCGGAACTGTTCCGTCTCCGTCAAGCTGAGTCAAACTTCCCCACATGCGAACAGTACGATCTTTGCTTTGAATAAATTTAATCATATCATCGGAGAAATGACGGAACGCATTCTCTTCACCATAGTATTCATCTGTTCCAATATGTACTGTCATGCTGTCATCAAACATATTGTCTGTCAAGTATTCATCCCATACGCCCTGCACAAATTTAAGGCTCTTACTGTACTGGCTGTCCGGTGATGTTACATCTCCACTTAAATCAAACTGTTCTCCTGCTCTGTTTGCAACTCCACTTACTACTTTATTCTGCGGAAGCATCAGATCCGGACGAACCTTTGTAAATGCTCCCGAATGTCCCGGAGCATCGATTTCCGGTACAATGCTTACGCCCTGTGCCTCAGACTCCTCGATAAAGTTCTTGAAAGCTTCCTTCGTATAGAACAAATCTTCATTTGTCAGATCTTTCTTGTTTTCTCCGCCCTCTTTAATGCTGGATTCAAGACGGAAACCTGTATATGCTCTCTCACGGGCAACTTCTGCGTTTGTAAAACTTTCATAGAAGATCAGGTTATCATTCAAATGAACTTGGAAATCATTCATCTTATAGTATGCCATTGCATCCACAAAATCTTCCAGAGAATCAAGAGACGCCGGTTTACGGGCCACATCCAAACTAAAGCTTCTAACTTTAAACTTCGGATAATCTTTCGTAATACCTTTCGGAATCTCACCATTGTTCAATTTCACAATCTGGAGAATGGAACGTGTTGACCAATAAGCGCCCTGCGCCTGCTCTGCCTTCACATTTACCTTATCATCCATCTCCATGATATAGCCTTCTTCGCCAAGTCCGTTTTTATCATCTTTTGCAAAAACGATATCTCCTGCATCTTCGCCGCTGTCAACGACCTGAAGATCAACACCGTACTCTGCTTTGTAATCTTCTGCAAGAGCTTCTGCAGCCGCTTTAAATGCCGCGTCTTTGTAAACGATCTTTGTGCCTTCACCGATCTTAACAGTTCCGGCTTCTGTTCCGCCGTACCACTCTGCCAGTTCCGGAATTACGACCGGTTTCGCATTCGTTCCTGCATTGTCATATTTACCCGGAATTGTAACTGTGTGCTCTGTTGCTCCTTCTGCCGTCTCATTGCCTTTTGTTACTTTATAAATTCCTTTCACTTTCGTCTGCGTAAGAGGCTGATAGATCTTGCCGTCTCTTCCGACGATCTGCTCATAATCTGCAAGGAATTCTACTGTAACGCCTTCCGGCACTTCCTGCCATTCTAATCCGGTTTTATCAGCTTTTACGGTCGGAGCTGCCAGTTTGTCCGCGATCTGTTTTGCCGTTGCATTCCCGTCAATAACATCTGACTCCGGCTTAACGGCATATGCGCTGAACTCTGCTACGGAAACATTGTACCAGCTTCCTGTCGCCGCTCCGTACTCCGTTACGTTCAGTTTCAGTTCTTTCGCCCATACAGGAGTTTCTAACTCGATAATCTGCTCAGCTTTCGTAACCTGCTCGTTGTTTGTATGGACAACTTTAAATTCGCCGCCTTCTTTCTCTGCCGCTTCAATCGTATATTTCTTCGGAGTCGGTACTCCGCTTGCCGGCATTTCCCAGTTAATTTTAACGTACTGCACCCACTGCGCCGCCGGAAGCTTCACTGTCAGAGTACGCGCTGTCGTTCCTTTTCCATCACTTTCTGTTGCCCAGCGCGTTGTCAAATCTCCGTCAATCGCTTTTGCCGGACCTTGTTTCCCCGGCTCAGATGACGTTTCCTCAAAGTTACTTGCCTCGGCAGTTCCTTCTAAGCAGTAGTTCTCATCCGGAAGAACTGTATCAGGAATCTCGTTTGCATAAATCTGGAAGTCATACAGGGAAACGGATTTCCAGTTCGTCTGATCGTCTGCCGCGTTCGCCGTATATCCGTCAATATACAAACGTACATACCGCGCTGTCTTTGCTTCCGGCAAATGAATATTTTCATTTATGTTGGAAATGTGGCTATTCCCTGTCTTTGTGTAAACATCTTCCCAGGAATTGTCTTCACCTGTCTCAGAGATCTGGATCTTATATCCTGTAATGTTTCTTCTCTCCCATGCAAGGACAAAAGACTGAAATGTTTTTTCCTCTTTCAAATCAATCTTAAGCCACTTCGCATCTGCATCTCCGCCTGTATTCGTTGCCCAGCGGGATTGATCTTGCTTTCCTGCGGTTCTGTTGACAATACCGTCGACAGCTTTATCTGCACCATAATAATTTGTCTCACTGTCGCTTGCCGTCGCTGTTGAACCAATCGCCAAATTGACCAATTCGTCTGCCGCCTCAACGCTCAGAGGTGCAAGCGGAGCTGCCAATCCGAAGACCATTACTCCGGCAAGCGCTCCCGCGCCGACGCGGGTTAACTTTTTCATGTTCCTTCCCATTTTCTACCTCTCTGCTTTCTTAGAAATTTTTAACGAGAGAAAACACGTTTTTCGCACTTCTCTCGTTATTACTACTGATAAACTCTCAATGATAAACACTCAACGAAGAGTTTATATCCTCGTTTAGTCAGAGTCGATACAAAAAGACACAACTTCCCGATAATGACTCTTTTATTATTATAATTTTTTTCCTCATAAAACTCAACATTTTTTATCTAGCACACGATTTTTTGTGATTTTTAACAATAACCCCTTTCTTTTTCACACAGAAAAAAGGCTTTTAAAGGGCTTTTTCTTTTAAAAAATTGTCAATTTTACTATTCGCGCATTCCGGGATTGTAAGCGGTCGCCATACAGCAAACGAGGCAGCACATGCTAAGATGTACTGCCTCGTTCGTATATTGCTTTAATTATGCAAGTTTCATCGGGTTTACCTTCACTCCAGGTCCCATTGTAGATGTAAGCGTAATGCTCTTCAAATACTGACCTTTAACTGCTGCAGGTCTTACCTTATTGATTGCATCGATAAGCGTCTGGAAGTTGTCCGCTAACTGTTCCTCAGTAAAGGATGCTTTACCGATCGGAACATGGATAATATTTGTTTTGTCAAGTCTGTACTCGATTTTACCGGCTTTGATATCGTTGATCGCTTTTGTTACATCCATCGTAACTGTTCCGGCTTTCGGGTTCGGCATAAGACCTTTCGGTCCAAGTACACGTCCGAGACGTCCTACAACACCCATCATATCCGGTGTAGCTACAACTACGTCAAAATCAAGCCATCCTTCATTCTGGATCTTCGGAATAAGCTCGTCTCCACCTACAAAGTCAGCTCCTGCCGCTTTTGCTTCCTCTGCTTTTGCATCTTTTGCAAATACAAGAATACGAACTTTTTTACCTGTTCCGTGCGGAAGAACTACAGCGCCACGGATCTGCTGATCTGCATGACGTCCGTCACAACCTGTTCTGATGTGAGCTTCGATTGTCTCGTCAAACTTTGCTGTTGCTGCTTTTTTCACTAATGCTACCGCTTCTTCTTTTTCGTAGAGGTTTCCTCTCTCGATCAGTTTTGCAGCTTCGATATATTTCTTTCCTCGTTTCATTTTACAATAACCTCCTTGTGGTATTTGCGGGAACGTGCCCCTCCCACTTCTTTCAAATCACTTGATGTTTGTTTCAATGCATCACGGATGTCTGCGTTCTGCCGTTCAAAACCGATTCATCCTCATCGCGCTTTGACCGTACAGACGAAACTCTGTGCCTACTCTTCTACTACTACACCCATAGAACGGCATGTTCCTGCTACCATGCTCATAGCAGATTCAACTGTTGCCGCATTAAGATCCGGCATTTTCAGTTCCGCGATCTCCTGAAGCTGAGCTTTTGTGATCGTCGCAACTTTATTTTTGTTCGGTACGCCTGATCCAGACTGGATCTTGCAAGCTTTTTTAATCAAAACTGCTGCCGGCGGTGTCTTTGTAACGAAGCTGAAACTTCTGTCATTGTATACTGTGATGACAACCGGAATGATCAGATCTCCCTGATCTGCTGTTCTTGCGTTGAACTGTTTTGTAAATTCAACGATATTAACACCGTGCTGTCCAAGAGCCGGACCAACCGGCGGTGCCGGAGTTGCCTTGCCGGCAGGAATCTGCAATTTGATATAACCTTCTACTTTTTTTGCCATTTCAATTACCTCCTTGTGGTATTGTCGGGGTCAAACCCCTCCCACTTACTTTTAATCCATTTTTTTCACTTCTGAAAAACTAAGTTCAACCGGTGTATCACGGCCGAACAGCTCAACATTGATCGACAAGCTCTTTTTCTGTTCGTTCATGCTCTGCACAGTTCCCACCGTGCCTTCCCATGCACCGCTGAGTACGACAACCATATCGCCGACTCCAAAGTTCACGATAACATTGTCTCTCTGAATACCGAGATTTTCCATCTCATGTTCCTCAAGCGGAACCGGTTTTGATCCCGGTCCGACAAACCCTGTCACTCCGCGGGTATTTCTGACTACATACCATGTATCGTCATTCATAACCATATGGATCATCACATACCCCGGAAACATCTTGCGCTGAACCGCTTTCTGAACACCGTTTCTCAATTCTGTCGCTTCTTCCATCGGAACGCGGACTTCAAGAATCTGATCTTCCAAATGACGGTTCTCAATCGCCTTATCAATATTCGCTTTTACTTTGTTTTCATACCCTGAATAAGTATGAACTACATACCATTTTGCTTCTGACATAAAATCACCTTTCTGCTGCGGTCAACTATTTTATCAATAAGTCAATCCCGTATTTCAAGATCACATCGATCACTGCGATCAATGCTCCGAGAATTACGGAAACAGCAACAACTGCCGTGGTCTGTCTTGCAAGTGTTTTCTTATCCGGCCAAATAACCTTTTTAAATTCTGCCTGAAGTCCTTTGAACCAGCTTTTTTTCTGAGTCTTTTCTGTTTCACTCATAATTCCACTTCCCTCCGACGACTACTTCGTTTCTTTGTGCAGTGTGTGTGATTTGCAGAATCTGCAATATTTTTTCGTTTCCATACGATCCGGATGAGCTTTCTTATCCTTCGTCATGTTGTAGTTACGGTTTTTACATTCCGTACACTCCAGTGTAATTCTTGTGCGCACAACTTCCACCTCCGCTTTAATTATTCACTACTTGTTACTGACGGCTGCGACCCCGTCAAAATTTAGGCATAAAAAAAAGACCTACTTCCATTCGCCGTAGTATTGTACCACGGAAAATGGTAGTAAGTCAAGATATTTATTAGATTCCTAGTGCAAGTATTCTTCAAATGCCGTTATTTACTTCTTTTCACTATTTTTTCATTGCTGTCAATCAGACATTTATTGCCCTGCATGATCTGAGCCGCGTTTCAATTCAAGTCTTTTATACACATTCTCGCGGAACAAAGTGTAGACAACAGACACCAGTGGAATAAAGATCAGCATTCCCACAACTCCCATCAGACTGCCGCCGATCGTCACCGCCGCAAGTACCCAAATGGATGGAAGTCCCACAGAATTTCCAACCACTTTCGGATAAATGAGATTCCCCTCAATCTGCTGAAGCACGAGGAATAAAATCACGAAAAACAGCGCCTGCAGCGGATTGACCATTAAAATAAGAAAGGCTCCCACTACACAGCCGATAAACGCACCGAAAATCGGTATCAGCGCTGTAAACGCTACAAGGACACCGACAAGAAGCGCATATGGCATATTTAAAACGCTCATTACTACAAAAAACATTGATCCGAGAATAAGAGCCTCAAGGCATTGACCTGCCAAAAAGTTAGAAAACGTTTTCGCCGTCAGCGTACATACTTTCAGGAATCTGTTTTCCCACTTTTCCTTCAAAAATGCATGCATCACTTTTTTCACCTGAACACATAATTTCTCTTTTTGAAGCAGAATATAGCAGGCAAATACAAAAGCAATCACAAATGTAGTCACGCCATTCACAATAGATCCAATCGCATATACCGTAGAGTTCAAGACGCTTCCCGCTCCATTTCGGAAAAAGCCGATCGCACCATCCAGCAGTTTGTCCAAGTCTACATTCAGATTGTCGAGCCACGCCCGGATCTCACTGTTATTCGTGAACAGCTCCTCCAAAAAGCGTTGCGCCTCGGGAACAAACGCCTGTATTGTTTTTCCGAGAGAAAGCACCGTCTGCGCCAATTCCGGAATGACCACAAACATTACAAGCACGACAACACCGATCAGAACTGTGATTGTAAGCACGAGACTCAACGGACGGGCAAGCCTTTTTGCCAGCTTTTTTTCTTTCATCCGTTTATTTCCAAACAACTTTTCTTCAAAAAAGCTCATCGGCACATTCAGTACAAAGGCAATTCCCCCTCCGATCAGGAATGGCATTATAATACCGAACGCAAAACCGATCCACTCAAACAGCAGTTTATAATTCCAAAGGGCTATGAGAAGAATGATCGTAAATACGATCAATTCTCTCATTTTTTTCATGTTTTCTTTATTTAAATCCATATATTTTTCTATTCCTGATTTCTATTTTTTCTTTGCGAAATTATAATGCGCTTCCATAATTCAAATCAAGAGATCGTAATATCGGCTTTTTGTTCCTTACTCTGTCAATCCCTGCTCTTCAATCACTTTCACAACACTGTCTACATATTTTTCACAAATCTCATCAGTTGCCGCTTCCACCATTACGCGGATTACCGGCTCTGTACCACTCTCACGGACAAGGATTCTTCCATCGCTTCCGAGTTCTTCCGCTACTTTCTGTACAGCTTCCTGAACCGCAGGATTTTCTCTTGCCGTCTTCTTGTCTGTTACACGAACATTTTTCAAAAGCTGCGGATAGATCTTCACTTCACTTGCAAGCGTTCCAAGAGACTGTTTTTTCTCAAGGATCACTTCCATGATCAAAAGTGATGTAAGGATTCCGTCTCCTGTTCTTGCATGTTTGCTGAAAATGATATGACCGGACTGTTCTCCTCCAAGAACGAAACCATTTTTCAGCATATTTTCATACACATATTTATCTCCTACCGCAGTCTGCTCATATTTCATGCCAATCTTATCACAAGCTTTGTACAAACCTAAGTTTGACATTACTGTTGTGACGATTGTATTTCCTTCAAGGCGTCCTTGCTCCATGAGATATTTTCCACATATATAGAGGATTAAATCGCCGTCTACGACATTGCCGTTCTCATCAACTGCAATACATCTGTCAGCATCACCGTCATACGCGAATCCGACATCCAGTTTTTTCTCTTTTACAAACTCCTGAAGAACATGGATATGGGTTGATCCGCAGTCTGTATTAATGTTCGTTCCATCCGGCTCGTTATTGATCACATACGTCTTTGCGCCAAGTGCATCAAACACGCTCTTCGCAATCGCAGAAGAACTTCCGTTTGAGCAGTCCAGTCCAACTCTTATATCTTTGAATGAACGAGTTGCAACCGAAATCAAATGTCCGATATACCGATTTCTTCCAGCCGCATAGTCAATCGTGCGTCCGATCTTTTCTTTTGTTGCCAGCGGAAGCTCTCCGATCTCCCCATCGATATAAGCCTCGATCTTCTCTTCTACTTCTGCTTCCAATTTGTGTCCTGCACTGTTGATTACTTTAATTCCATTATCGTAGAACGGATTGTGGCTTGCAGAAATCATAATACCACAGTCGAAATCTTCTGTTCTCACTACATAAGAAACACTCGGTGTTGTTGTAACATGAAGGAGATATGCATCCGCACCCGAAGCTGTCAATCCTGCCGCAAGTGCATACTCAAACATGTAACTGCTTCTTCTCGTATCTTTTCCGATTACGATTCTCGCTTTGTGATCCTGTCCGAAATACCATCCAAGATAACGTCCTACTTTAAATGCATGTTCTACTGTCAACACAACATTTGCTTCACCGCGAAATCCATCCGTTCCAAAATATTTTCCCATAATTATTATCCTCTTTGCTCTTTTATAATATTTATGCTGCAAAAGAATCTTCTACCCTCTTTTGTGACATAACCTCATTATATTACCATTACAAAAAAGTTACAAGTATTTCTTATATGTTACATTTCTCATTTTTTTGTGCATTTTTACGCATTTTTCATCGTTTATGAACAATTATTACAAGGATCGTCCAAACCATCCTCTTTCTGCTTTTTTCCAAATTTTTCTCTGTTTTTATTTCCCCGTCTTTTACCATGCCCTATATGTATTCCCAAATGTATGACAATCAAAATAACCAGCAGAAGCGCGGATACTTTATGTCCCACCGACATATAGACGACTCCGCTCAAGGTAACAAAAAGCATATCCAGCACAAGCAGCACATTTATTGCCGCGCATCGCAGCCGCTTCCCTTTCTGTACTCCTTTTCGCATGTTCCGCCACCAGGATAAATTCGCAAGATTATGCAGCACAAACAAAACAAGAAATGTAATTCCTAATACGATGTGCATTCCCTTTCCAGTCATCCTCTCTGACATCAATAAAAGCAGCAAAACTACCATTAAAATGTCAATTATCAATTTACAGCGCTTTTTCATCTTTGTGTTCCTTTCCTTTACAGTATAGTTAGTCGTGACTAACTATATCATACTTCAAAGATGTTTTCCACTCTTTTTTCATTTTTTAGTGCAAGCGCTTACTTCGATTTCGCTTCGCTTCATCTCACTGCCGCGCGTTGTCCTTCCCATTCATCCGCACAAGCGCTTAGTTCGATTTCGCTTCGCTTCGTCTCACTGCCGTGCGTCGCCCGGTATATACAAAAAAAGAATCCGATATGAGTAAACTCATATCGAATCCTTTTTTTGTATATGTCGCGCTTGTGCTAAACGCTTACATTCCTGCCTGTGCTGCTACTTCTGCTGCGAAATCGTCAACTTTTTTCTCGAGTCCTTCTCCAGTCTCGAAGCGAACGAATTTCTTAACTGTTACGTTAGCATTGTTTTCTTTTGCTACTTTATCAACATATTTTGCAACTGTAAGATCGCTGTCCTGAACGTATACCTGATCAAGAAGGCAGATTTCTTTCATCTCTTTATTAAGACGTCCGATAATCATCTTCTCAATGATGTTTTCCGGTTTCTCCGGGTTCTCTTTCTTAGCCTGAGCAAGAAGGATCTCTTTCTCATGCTCCATATATTCCTGAGAAACTTCGTCACGGGATACATATTTCGGAGACATCGCTGCAACCTGCATTGCTACGTTCTTAAGGCAAGCTTTGATGTCATCGTTTACAACGTCTGTATCAGCAACTACGAGAACTCCGATACGTCCGCCGCCGTGAATGTAAGATACAACGCATCCGTTGTCAGCAGCAACTTTCTCAAATCTTCTGATGTTGAGGTTTTCTCCGATTACTGCGATTTTCTCTACAAGTGCATCTTTTACAGTCTTTGTTGTGTCTGCTGCCCAAGCTTCTGCCATGAACGCATCCATATCTGCTGCTTCAGAATCAACGATCTGATTTACAACTGCTTCAACAAATCCCTGGAACTCATCGTTCTTTGCAACGAAGTCTGTCTCAGAGTTTACTTCTACGATTGCTGCTTTGTTATCTTTTACAACTGTTTTAACAATACCTTCCGCTGCGATTCTTCCAGCTTTTTTCTCAGCTTTTGCCTGTCCGTTCTTTCTGAGGAATTCTACTGCAGCATCCATATCTCCGTTTGTTTCAGAGAGAGCTTTCTTGCAGTCCATCATTCCTGCTCCGGTCATTTCTCTTAATTCTTTTACCATTCCTGCTGTGATTGCCATGATAATTTCCTCCATTATCTTTTCAATATTATTTTTTGCCTGAATGAAGCAAAAAGCTTCAACCTATTTCCAGGCTGAAGCTTTCGTTTTCTTACTCTTCAACAGCCTCTTCAGCTTCTTCTGCTGTCTCTGCTTCGTAGTATTCTTCGTCTGTTGCTCCCTGATTTGCTTCGATCACAGCGTCAGCCATCTTAGAAACGATCAGCTTAACAGCTCTGATAGCATCATCGTTACCCGGGATTACATAATCCAGCTCTTCCGGATCGCAGTTTGTATCACAGATACCGATCAACGGAATTCCGAGTGTATGTGCTTCCTGTACGCAGATTCTTTCTTTTTTCGGATCTACGATGAAGATTGCATCCGGCAGTCCCTTCATGTCTTTGATTCCGCCGAGATTCTTCTCAAGTTTTGCCCACTCTTTTTTCAGCTCGATAACTTCTTTCTTCGGAAGTACATCGAATGTTCCGTCTTCTGACATTGTCTCGATCTCTTTGAGACGTTTGATACGGCTCTGGATCGTCTTGAAGTTTGTGAGCATACCGCCCAGCCATCTCTCATTTACATAATACATTCCGCAGCGCTCAGCCTCTGTCTTGATTGCATCCTGAGCCTGTTTCTTTGTTCCTACGAAAAGGATTGTGCCGCCTTCTGCCGCGATGTCAGAAACGGCTTTGTATGCATCGTCAACCATTCCTACAGATTTCTGAAGGTCGATGATATAAATACCATTTCTCTCTGTGTAGATGTACGGAGCCATTTTCGGGTTCCATCTTCTTGTCTGATGTCCGAAATGAACACCTGCTTCTAAAAGCTGTTTCATTGAAATAACGCCCATGTTTCTTTCCTCCAACTGGTTTTTTACTTCCGCATGTTTTGTTTTCCTCCGAAACCGTCCGGATTTTCCGGCTTAGGCACCGACGGAGATAACCGCATGCGTGTTTTTTTGCAACATTCGTAGTATATCATAGAAGATTTTTCTTTGCAAGGAATTCTTCCATAACTTTTTCTGTCTCTTGAATACTTTTTCCCGACTCCTTCGGGCGCGCAATTACAAGAAGCTTTGCTCCCGCTTTTTTTGCCGCTTTTTCCTTTTCTTCAAACCCTCCCGCACCGCCGGACTCTTTCGTCACGAAGTATGCTGCGTTTACATGCTGAAGCGCCGCTAAATTCATTTCTTCCGAATACGGACCCTGCATTGCAATCAGATGTTTTCCTTCAAAGCCCAAACGAACCGCTTGTGCAACTGCTTCCTGTGTGGAAAGAACTCTCGCATAACACCGTTCCCCGTAATCTTTGATCTGTGTATAGAAAGAAAGTTCCTTGCTTCCTGTGGAGATAAATATATTGCCGTCTGTATGTTTTAAATATTCCACCGCTTCTTTCACAGAGGAAAAAGTCTCTGTACCTTGTACGTTTATCTCTTGTTCGTCAGGAAATACCGCTTCTCTTTCATCTTCCCGAAGACAGCGAACATATCCGATCTGTTCTTCTTTACAGGCGGTGCGGATATTTTCTGTAACCTGCCTTGCAAACGGATGCGTCGCGTCTATTGCAAGTCCTACATGATTTTCTCTGATAAATGTTCGCATCTGCTCCTTATCCATCCGTTTTGGAATTACCTGCAGTTCCCCTGTCTCTCCCAAAACGGTTTTTCCGTATTCTGTCGCGGTACTGACATAGCCCTTCATCTTCCTTTGCGCCGCAAATCGGGTGAGAAGCCTGCCCTCCGTCGTTCCTGCAAAAATCCATATCTTTTCTTTTTTCATCTGCTTCTTTCCCTCTGCTTTCTTTTATTTTTTATTTACTGCCAAAAATTTTTACGCTATAATCCGATGTAGTGCGCAAATACTGACTGATGTATTTGCAGAAACTTTGTGGAGGTATGACTATGATCAAATTAATCGCAAGCGACTTAGACGGCACTCTGCTTCAAAACGAAGCGCAGGAACTGACTCCCCGGGCAATCGAACTGATACGGAAACTGACGCAAAAAGGCGTTCATTTTGCCGTTGCAAGCGGGCGTCAGTATGCGAACGAGCGGCTTCTGTTTCACGAAATCAAAGACCAGATCTCCTATATTGCAGAAAACGGCTCTCTTTGCATTCATAAGGGAAAAGTAATCTCCCGCGGACTGATCGAAGATGATCTGGCTTACCGCATCCTCCGGGAATTAAAAAAAGAACCGGGATTCGAAATCGTCATATCACGTGAAGACACATGTCTGATCGAAAACAATAATCCCAAGTTCGTAAACCATATTGTAAATGTCATGCACAATACGACCGAAGTCGTCGATGATATCTTAACTGTCAAAGGCCCTTTTCTGAAGATTGCATTTGCAAACATGACTTCCCGCAACACAACCGATTGCCTGAAGAAACTTCAGGAAAAGTTTTCATCCGAGATCAAAGTTGTCACTTCCGGAAACATTTGGATCGACTTCATCGTTCCCGGCTGCAACAAAGGCAGCGCGCTTCGCAATCTGATGAATCTTTTCGACGTAAAACCGGAAGAATGCGTTGCTTTCGGCGATCAGTACAATGATGTAGAAATGCTTGAAACAGCCGGCATCGGATACGCCATGTCAAACGCAGCTCCCAGCATTGCCGGACACGCCGAATACGTCACAGATTCCGTGGAAGAAGTTTTGGAAGATATTTTGGCAGGACTGGATAACTGAACCGTAAACACAGATAAACTATCTATGATATTTTAAATTCCACGACCGCGTAAGGCTTTTCGTTCTTATCACAAAGACGGACAAGCACGCGGTCTTTTTCCTGCGCTGTTTTCGGGAAAATCATATCCCCAAGCACAGCCGACCGTTTATAATCAACCCTTACCTGTCTGACACTCATATCGCGCGGAAGTGTTTCTAACGCCATCTGAACATATTGGCAATTATTTACATGCTCGTTTGTGTCAATATGATACTTTCTCACAGGGAAAGACGGCTTTTCTTCATACTGTTTCGGCTCTTCAATCTTCCGATCCTCATAAGGCATCTCCAACGGCTCCTCCGATCCGTAAGCCTGCGCCTGTTCATCCGAAACACGAACCGGTCGTCCTTTTTCAACATCCATATAAACCCATATCGAATTGGCACATGCGATCTGTCTGCCGTTTTCATCTTTCATATAAAAATTACGATTACCGAACATCCCTTTAAAGCCTGCCGCAAATGTTCCTACCGTAATCTTTTCGCATAATTTTGGATATCTTTCTACGATCACTTGCCAATATGCAAGTACCCACGCTTTTTTCTCTTTTTTTAACACTTCCATCCCATATCCGATTTCCTCGGACTGAAACGTACTGCAATCTTGAAAATAATTAATAAGCGCCGGAAGTGTCATCGTACCTCTATGGTCGATCTCACTATATCTTACCTTACTTTCGAACTCATATTGATGTGTTCTTTCCATTTCCCGTTCCTTCTTCCTTTTGTTCTTCCTTTTATCCTTCTTTTTACTCTTCTTTATTACTCTTTTATTCTTTCTGCCTTTTGAACTTTCTTTTATTTTTTCTTTCGATCTTTCTCTTATTCCCGTTTTTACTTACACTTCCGCCTTCGCCACAAATTCATAATCAACGGTAATCACACATTCGTATCTATGGTCCACCTGTTTCAGGCGTTCCATCATCAACAACGGAAGTTCATTTCTTCTATCCTCATCATAATCGATCGGAATCACCATATCAAACACAAGATTGATCTGCCTTGTTCCATGAACAATTCGAAAATCGTGCAAACTGCATGCTGGATCAAGTTCCTTCAATATCTGTTCCGCCACTCTTCGTATTTGAAGTACTTTTTCATCTTTCATTTCTACCGGATCCATGTGAATTACGAGGAAGAGTCCAAGCGTCTGTTTTGCATCTCTTTCAATCCGGTCAATGATCTCATGCGACCGCTCAATATCTACATCGTTCGGAACCTCTGCATGAATCGACGCCATGCTCCTGCCCGGACCATAATTATGAACGATCAGATCATGTGTTCCTTCAATTCCGTCATATTTTTCCACAAATGCCTTTATCTGATCGTACACCTGAGGATCGATCGCCTCGCCGATCAGTGGTTCTAACGTATCTTTCGCAATTCCGACACCTGCCCACATTACGACAAGTGCAACTCCGATTCCGACTACGCCGTCAATATTCCAGCCTGTGATCCTAAATACAATCAAAGAAAGGATCGTCGCTCCGGTTGTGATAACATCCCCCATAGAATCTGCAAATACCGCCATCATCACTTTCGAATTGATCCGCTCGCCGAGCCGTTTATTAAACAGCCCCAGCCATAACTTTACCCCGATCGATAAGATCAATATGATCACGGAAATCATTTGGAAATTCAGTTTTTCAGGCGACTGTATTTTCCCGATCGAATCTTTTAAAAATGTAAATCCCACTTCTAAAATGATAAATGATACAACAAGCGCCGCTATGTATTCAATCCGTCCATGTCCAAACGGATGATCTCTGTCCGCCGGTTTCTCCGCCATTTTCACACCAATAAAACTAATGATCGATGAACCCGCATCGGATAAGTTGTTAAATGCATCTGCCATGACCGACACACTGTGTGCGATCAGTCCGACTGTAAACTTTACTGCAAATAAAAAGACATTGCAGAAGATACCTACGATACTCGCCAGCACTCCGTATGCTGTTCTCACAGATATCTTCTCTACGTCCTCATAATCTTTGATAAAATGTTTGATTAAAAATTGTGTCATTTTACTTCTCTTTCCAAAAATACCAGCTTATCTTAAAATCTGTCCCCGCCGTAATTTCTGAATACTCCTCTTCTGTCAAAACATGCTTCAATTTCTCTTTCCCTTCATCAGGAAGAACCGCATTGGTCGTATCAAGAAAGCAAAGACCCGGATAAAGAACACACCACCAATTCTGTCCTTTTGCCGAACCGATCTCGATCCGAAGCGCCTCATAATTACCTGCCGGAAATGTCACATCCCCGTATGTTTTATCCGGAAACCAACAAGTTGTCACTGCCGCACTAACAGGATAATCATAAGATTCCTCAGCGACACACTGCCGGCTTACGCCCTCAATTTCGTCAATATGCTCTCGAATCCACATCACCGTTTCTTCTTCCGTCATCTCCTTCTCATCAGGAAGGCTGACTTCCAAAAATTCCAATACCCGATCGCGCACTTTCAATTTTAATGCCTGATCTTCCTCGCTGTCGCTGTTTGCCAGAACGTGAAATCGAAGCACCTCTTCGGACAGACGACGCTGCAATAAACTCTGCGCCTTCGCATCCATCCTGTAAACTACTGCTGTCAGAACAACTGCCACAGCCAATGCAAATAAAACTGCCGCTGCCGCACAGAATCGTCTCTGCCAACGGATCTGCCTCTGAGCAATCCCGCCTTCGCCCCCTTCGTATGCCTCTTGCCTGCCGAACTGTTTTTTGCGTTTTATTCTGTCCATATGTATTCCCTCCGTCTGATTCTTTTCTGATCACGTACAAAGAGTATGGACATTTCATTTCCTTTTATACATCATAAACAATTCTTTTATAAATTCAAGTAATTTTTCCCGGCTTCTCAGTTTTTTCAACTTCTCGGCTTTTCTGTTTCTTCTCTTCTTTGCTTTTCTATTCTTCTTTGCTGCGCAGCGTTCCCACTACAGTATCTACCTGATTATTGATATGCTGCCCTGTAATATTTGTTGCCATTCCCTTATCATGCCCTTCGATTGCCTGCATGATCGCCTCATGTTCTGCGATCAGTTGGGGATAACATTCTTTCTTCTTCAAATATTCGATCCGATATCGATACATCTGCTCACGGAGATTATTCAGAAGCTGGATCAGTCTTTCATTATCCGTCGCCTGAAAAATCACATCATGAAACGCTTCGTCCGCCTGAGCGATTCTTGTGATGTCATCACTGTCAAGCATCTCCTCAAAACGGGCAGCCGCTGTATGCAGTTCTTGTATTTCCTCTTTCTTAATACGGTCACATGCAAGCTGTACGGCAAGTTCTTCCAACGCACATCGCACTTCCAACACATCGCGCAGATTTTTTTCTGTAATCTCCGCCACTTCCGCACCTTTACGCGGGATCATAAGCACAAGACCTTCTAATTCCAATTTTCGGATCGCTTCGCGGATGGGCGTTCTGCTCACCCCCAGTTTGTTTGCAAGCTGAATCTCCATCAGCCGCTCTCCCGGCTTTAGTTCTCCTCTTAAGATTGCCCTTCTAAGCGTGTTGAATACAACGTCTCTTAACGGAAGATATTCATTCATCGTCACTTCAAAATCTATCGGCATCTTATCTCCTCCTTACTCCATGGATACTCGTCACATACACTTGTCCCGCCAGTGACTTTTCTCTGATACGTCTTTGGGCTTCCTTCGCCGCAGTTCTGTTTTCAAACAGTCCGAACACAGTCGGACCGCTTCCGCTCATCATTGCATTCAACGCTTTGCACGCCTTCATTTCCTGCTTGATCTCTTCAATGACCGGATGCATTGGGATTGTCACATCTTCCAAAACATTTCCCATGCAGGAGGCGATCTTTTTCAGATCTCCTTTTTCCAGCCCTTCCATAATCCCGTCAATATCAGGATGTTCCGTAATCTCTTTCGCATCCAGCGCTTCATATACCGCTTTTGTAGAAACGCTGATCGGAGGCTTTGCAATCAGAACCGTACATCTTGGCATCGGCGGAAGTTCTCTTAGTTCCTCACCGATCCCCTCTGCGAGAACCGTCCCCCTCATAATACAGTAAGGTACGTCTGCCCCGAGCCGTACGCCTCTTGCCATCAGTTCTTCTCTTGATAACCCAAGCCGAAACAGCCGATTCATGCCAAAGAGAACTGCAGCCGCATTAGAACTGCCGCCTGCCAGTCCGGCAGCAACCGGAATATGTTTCTCCAACGTAATTCTTACGCCTCCTTCCAGAGAAAACTCTTCCATCAGCATCTTCGCGGCTTTATATGCAATATTTCCGTCTCCGGTCGGAAGGAATCTCAGATTCGACATAATCTCGATCCCTTCCTTCCTCTTTTTCTCAATCTTTACATCATCATGAAGGTAGATTGACTGCATTACCATCCTTACGTCATGATATCCGTTTTCTCTTCTTCCAAGTACATCCAATCCAAGATTGATCTTTGCCAGCGATTTCAATTCAATCTCATTCATCTTCCGTCCTCCCACTCTGTTTTCTCTCCGACTCTCACGTTCCGTCTTCTATTTCCCTCTATTTTTTACAGCGGTGCATCTATTTGTATCTTGTATACATTATGCTTACAGTATACTCATATTCTCTTTAAAAATCAATAATTTATCCCCCGCTTTCACATTTTCACTTTCCATGGAATTGACTTCCATAATCCCGGAAACTGTTGTCATATATTTCTTCGCCAGACTCCACAGATCCTCGCCTTCCTGCACGATATGCCCGACAATTCCCGGACGTTTTGCCGA
>CAJLUP010000023.1 GCA_905209865.1 uncultured Lachnospiraceae bacterium | reverse complement strand
ACTTCCTGATGCAGGTACAGGCAGATATTATAAACGCCCCTGTCAACCGTCCTACCTGCGTAGAAACGACTGCCACGGGCGCTGCTTATCTTGCCGGACTTGCTGTCGGTTATTGGGAAAACAAAGAAGAGGTAATCAGCAACCGTTCAACGGATCAGATCTTCCTCCCGTCTGTCAGCGAAGACATCCGCTTAAGCCGTATTAAAGGCTGGAATAAAGCGGTAAAATATTCCTACGGCTGGGCAAAAAACAACGATTCAGAGAACGAATAACCAAAACAGACAAAGACACTGTTTATTTCAGGAAATTCTCAATGATGACAGCTTCCGCTTCCTCTTCGTTCATGCCGAACGTGCGAAGCTTCACAAGCTGCTCATCATTGATCCTTCCGATCGCCGCCTCATGGATAATCTGTGCATCCACATGTCTTGCATTGATCTCAGGAATCGAACTGATCTCTGCCTGATCCATAATAATCGAATCACACTGCACATGTGCATGACACTGATTATTTCCGATTGCCTTCGGATGAAACACTTGCTTTGATCTGCCTTTTCCAACAGATCTGGAGACAATTCTTGCCGAACTGTTCACACCGTTAAGCTCGATCTCCATATTCGAAACTGCGGACTGTTCTTCATCTGTCATCAGTTTTTCTGTCACGAACAGCTTCGCATTATCCCCTAATTCAATATAATTTTCACGTTCTGTACAGTCCACACCGCTGATCTGCGTTGTTTCCAAAGTAAACACCGAATCTTCCCCGACATAGATCTTTGTCACAGGATTCAACGTCTTCTTGCCGGAACCATTTCCCTGTGCATAATGGTTTTCTATATATTTCACATTTGCATGTTTCCCTACATGAAATGCATGAATCCCGTCATGACGAGTCTCGGAACATCCTTCCCCGTGAATTCCGCACCCTGCGATGATCGTCACATCTGCTCCGTCTTCTATATAAAAGTCATTATAAACAATGTCCACACCTTCCTCAGTCATCACAACAGGAATATGAACCTGCTCATCTTTCGCCTCCCCGCTGATATGGATATCGATTCCCTGACGATCCTCTTTCGGAATGATCTGAATATGACGGCTGTCTCCATGGCATACCGCCATTCCATTCAAGCGAAGATTGTACGCGCCTTCCTGTTTAAATCCATAAGAATCAATTATATCCAACACCTGCTGCGTCACTGACTCTTTGCTGCTTCCTTCAAAATCAACACTCATAGAGTTCGCCCCCTTTTTGTTTTCTGCATCCGCAAGACTCCGGCTTCGTTCCGAATAACGTCGGAATGATCTCATCCGCCGTGCCGACCGCTTCTACTTTCCCGTCTCCGATCACCATGATCCGGTCTGCCATACGAATAATTCGTTCCTGATGTGAAATCAGAATCAAACTCTGCTTTTTCTCTCTGTGGATCTGCTCAAACCGTTTAATGAGCATCGAAAAACTCCACAGATCAATCCCCGCTTCCGGCTCATCAAATACGCACACTTTATGATCTTTCGCCAAAACTGTCGCAATCTCAATCCGTTTCATCTCTCCGCCCGAAAGTGTGGCGTCGGCTTCCCTGTCAATATATTCTTTCGCACACAGTCCTACGCTGCTCAACAGCGCACAACATGTTTTATCATCCAGCGTTCCGCCTGCCGCAAGCGAAAGAAGCTGTCTGACCGTCATCCCTTTAAAACGCGGGGGCTGCTGAAACGCAAATCCCATTCCTGCTTTTGCTCTCTCGTCGATCGCATAATCCGTAATTTCCTCTCCGTCAAGAAGAATCTTCCCGCCTGTCGCCCGGTTAATCCCCATAAGCAGCTTTGCAAGAGTCGATTTCCCCCCGCCGTTAGGACCGGTAATAACAAGCATTTCCCCATCTTCTACAGAAAAGCTCACATCTGTTAAAATCTCTGACTGTTTTCCTTCTTCTACTATATTATACGATAAATGTTCTGCCTGTAACATTTCGGAAATTCACTTCCTTTTCTTTATTTTGTTTGTCGCCGGCACAAAATGCCGTGCATTCCTTCTGTTTATTTTTTCCATTACGCCGAAAAATATCGGAAAATCTCTTTATATTTATCCGCATAAAAACTGCCGCGTCTCCAAATAAACGTAAATTCTCGTGTCACATGAAAATCTTCCAAAGGGATCTTAACGAACGTCTTATCTTTCAGTTCTTCCCTGACGGCAGCCTCATATAAAAATGTAATACCGCATTTTGATTTTGTCAACTCTTTGATCGCATGTAAACTTCCGATCTCAACTGTCTGCCTGAAATCACTCACACTCAAGTTACGGGAATCTAAACAGCGCTCCAGCACCTCCCTCGTGCCGGATCCGTCCTCTCGTATCAAAAGCCGTTCTCCGAAAAGATCTTCCAGCCGTCTCGGAGTCTCTGTAAAATGATAATCTGAACTGCATACCGCAATATACGGTTCTTCCGAATATGTCTGGAAATCATACTCACTCTTCTTAAAAAAACCTTCCACCAAGGCAAAATCAATCTCTCCTTCGTCCAGCCTTTTTAGAAGTTCCTGCGTATTTTCTACGATCGTATGAATCTGCGCGTCCGGATAGATTTTCAAATAGTTAAAGATCATCTTCCCTACAAGCACATCTCCGACTGTCCGGGGCGCCCCAAAACGAATCTCTTCTCCCTTGCCTGCTCTTCGCATCTCATCTTGCATCGCATTCTCGTCATGCATCATTGTCAAAGATGCATTTTTCAGAATTTCTCCTGCTTCTGTCAGCTCAAGTTTCTTCCCCTCATAGCGGAACAGCTTCACATGATAATGCTTCTCCAAAAAACGGATGTGCTGCGATACCGCCGGCTGGGTAATATTTAATTTTTCTGCCGCCCGTGTGAAATTCATCTCCCGGCATACTGTCAAAAATGTTTCCATCCTAAAATCCAGCATACGCATCCCCCATGAAACGTCTTTCTCCTGCTCCGTTCCTTCATACATACTTCTTTATATATACTTCTTTATACATAAAAGCAGCGGGCGGTGTTTTCACCGAACATCCGCCCGAGCTCTATAAGAATTACTCCCTGCATTCAATTATAACATATATTTATTATTATATAAATATTAATAATTTTATTTTATATATTTTTTATGATATCGTATTACCATAAACAAGACAGGCTTTTGCTGCTGGGTCGGAATATCCCTTGTAAGTCTCGGAATGCAGCATATGATGGGAATTGGGTGATTTTCCCCAGTACAGCATTTTCCTGTGAAATCCTGTTTTAAATTGCGCATCTTTCCAAAAACTGATATACTATCCATAAATATTCAGAAAACAAAAAGGAAACGATATTCGTTATGTCAACAAATCATTTTCTGAAAAAACGATCAAGAAAACTGCAGTGGGGTATACGCATGAAATTAAAAAACATTTTGCTTGTTGTAAAAGATATCGAAAAATCAAAACAGTTTTATCACGATTTATTCGGTCTGGATATGATCCTCGATAATGACGGCAATATGATCCTGACAGAAGGCCTTGTCCTTCAAGACGAGAAAATCTGGACGAAATTTTTAGGAAAAGAAATCCTTCCGAAAAGCAATTCCTGCGAACTATATTTTGAAGAGAAAAATATCGAAGCATTTATCAAAAACTTAGAAAAGTTATACCCGTCAATTCAATATGTTAACCGTCTCACAACACATAGCTGGGGACAAAAAGCAGTCCGCTTTTATGATTTGGACGGCAATTTGATTGAAGTCGGAACACCCATGAAGTCTGAAAGTGCAGTTATAAATTAGAAGCAGTACCAACCTCACACTCATTAAGAAAGGAAGCGTCATTTTGATAGATAAGCATATACAGCAAACGACAGTGATAGGCGGTGATGACGGTCCTGTAAGTATTTTTATTGCCGGAAAAAGCAATGATTATAAAAAGCCGTTAAAGAATCGGCTAAAAAATAAGATATATCAGCTGCGGCGAAAACGGGCAGAAAAAAAAATTCAGCCCGGAACGCATACAAAAGAAGAAACGATTATTTATGCCCAGGAGAAATACAGCTTTCTCCCGATCAGCCAAACTCACCGGAAATATAAATGCGAAAAAAAATGCGCGAAAGAAGGAATCATCTGCAACCATAGACCCGAACTATTAGGGGATCTCTTACATATTTCAACCCCCGATATTTCCGATGAAAAATCATTACAAAAGTTCCATGCATTACTACAGGAAAGAGAACAAAAAATTGAATCTATTCCGGATGAAGAAGTACCTATGGATTTTCAAATGTACGAATTAGTTATAGGAAACGGATATTTGGAAATGACATTAGATTTTCGCTGGGATCTATTTGGGGTAAGCTACGGAGGCGATCGAAGACAGATGAAACGTTTTAAACGCATTGCCCAAGATTTATATTCTTATTATGGTGTAACAGAAGATGATATTCAAAATAAAACGAAACGGTATTCTGCATTAGTTTGTGCATTGACCGATTTTTGATTTCCAAAAAAGAGGGGATCGTTTCAACATAATCTAAAACGATACCCTCTTCATTTTTATTTATTCTGTATTTTCATTACTCTATTATTTGCAAAATTTCTTATTTTTCTCCGCCAAACTCATTTTATAAATTTCCAAGTAATTTATCGATGCTTACGAGCTTCACACTCAGCACAAAAATTTCTGCTGCAACTGACAATTCTTCCGCCGTCGGATAGGACGGAGCAATACGGATATTGCTGTCATGGGGATCTTTTCCATAAGGGAATGTCGCGCCTGCTCCGGTCATGACAAGACCTGCCTCTTTCGCTTTCGCAACAATCGCTTTCGCGCAGCCTTCCATTGCATCAAAAGAGATAAAATATCCGCCGTGAGGAGCGATCCATGATCCGATCTCCAGCCCTCCTAATTCTCTTTCAAGGACATCCAAAACCGCTTCAAATTTCGGGCGGAGAATGTCAGCGTGTTTCCTCATATGTTCTACGATTCCGTGAATATTTTTGAAAAATCTTACATGACGGAGCTGATTAACTTTATCATGTCCGATCGTCTGAACTTTCATCATATTGCGGACGTCTTTTAAGTTCGCTTCAGACGCCGCCATCGCAGCAATACCTGAACCCGGGAAGCTGATCTTAGAAGTTGAAGAGAACTTGTAAACCATGTCAGGATTTCCAGCTTTTTTACATTCCATTAAAATCTCAAGAAGATAGTCCTGCTTATCTTCATACAGATGATGTACGCAATATGCGTTATCCCAAAAAATACGGAAATCTTTTGCAGCCGGTTTCAGATTTGCAAAACGGTACACTGTGTCATCAGAATATGTGATACCCTGCGGATTGGAATACTTCGGCACACACCAGATTCCTTTGATCGATTCATCTTCACTGACAAGTTTTTCCACAAGATCCATATCCGGACCTGTCGAAGTCATCGGTACGTTGACCATCTCTATTCCGAAAAATTCTGTAATCGCAAAATGTCTGTCATATCCCGGAACCGGACATAAGAACTTCACTTTATCTAATTTACACCACGGCGTATTGCCCATAATTCCATGAGTCATAGCACGGGCAACTGTATCATACATTACGTTTAAGCTGGAGTTTCCGAAAATGATCACATTATCTTTCGGCACTTCCATCATATCTGCAAGAAGCTGCTTCGCCTCATCAATTCCATCAAGGTTTCCGTAATTTCGGCAGTCTACTCCGTCTTCACAGATCAGATTTGCATCTCCGGCAAGCACTTTCATCATATCCATTGACAAGTTCAACTGATCCGCAGACGGTTTTCCTCTGGACATATCCAGTTTTAATCCTTTTTCTTTTACTTCCCCAAAGCGCGCTTCTAATCCGCTCTTTAATTCTAACAGCTCTTCTTTACTTAAATCTTTATACGCAGTCATTGCAGGACTCCTCCGTTTTGTTTTTTTCATCACTGTATCGTATTGTATACATTTTTTGATGTTTCGTCAATGCTTTCCGTCATTTTTTGTGTTTAAAAAACGATTTTCAAGGATATTCTATGATGATTTTGAAATTTTTTACCATTTTTCATTCATATTCCGACATGACAACTACATTTTTCTTTGTTTTCAAATCATTCCCTGCATTTCTGTATTTTATAATGGCAAAAACAATTTAGATTTTTTTCTAAATAGATATTGACTTTCCTTTCCTCCGGTGTTATAAGGTATTTAGAAATATTTCTAAATACTTTTCATGTAAATCAGGAGTTAAAATATGAGGAGGGATGTTCTTGAGCTTTGCTGAAACTTTTAAAGCATTATCCGACCCGGCAAGGCGGGAAATTTTGGAGCTTTTGAAAAAGGGACGCATGTCTGCCGGCGAAATTGCAGGGCATTTTGATATGACCCATGCAACAATCTCCTATCATCTGAAGATTTTAAAAAATGCAGACTTGATCCGGGAGACCCGTGAGAAAAATTTTATTTTCTATGAACTGAACCTTACTGTACTGGAAGAAATTATGGTATGGATTTCAGACTTGAAAGGAGAAAAAGAGTCATGAAAAAATATAAAAACACAATTATCATTACAACTTTGGTTACTCTGCTGCCCATTCTGATCGGATTATTCCTTTGGAATCAACTCCCTGATACGATCGCCACACACTGGGGAAGCGACGGAACAGCGAACGGCTGGTCTAATAAGAGTTTTGCAGTATTCGGGATGCCGCTCATCCTTACTGCGCTCCACCTCATTTGTCTCTTCATCACTTTAAATGATCCGAAGAAAAAGAACATCCATAAGAAACCGATGGCGCTCCTTTTTTGGACAGTTCCCGTCATCTCACTTATGTGCAGCTGTGCAACTTATCTGATCGCATTAGGAATTAACTTTAGCATTGAAATCTTTGTATCTGCCCTGATCGGTGTCTTTTTCATCGTTCTCGGAAACTATATGCCGAAGCTGCAGCAAAACTATACGGTAGGAATTAAACTTCCGTGGACACTGAACAGCACCGAAAACTGGAATCGCACGCATCGCCTCGGCGGAAAACTTTACATCGTTATGGGCATTGCTATGATTTTAATGACCTTTACAGACAGTCTGTTCGGAAGTGATGCCGCAATGTGGATTATCCTGACTGTAATTATGATCGGCACGATTGTCCCGACCGCCTATTCTTTTATCCTTTATAAAAAAGGAATCTGATAAACAGCTTCTAATAGAATACTCTTATCAAATAGGGATAGCCCGTACAGAAATGATATTTTCTGTTCAATCACCTGCAGTGCCAAAAGGCACATTCCGGGATCGGAAGCGGTCACCATGCAAAAAAATAACGTCTGACAGCAATTTCATTCTTCTGTCAGACGTTATTTTCAATTCAAGTCTTTCTATATATTCTTTTGATTATTTTACGATTCCAACCATATCCGCAACGTTTTCAAATCCTTGCTGCTTCATATATTCTTCAATTCCATCCACAACCTTCATGGTCACTGCCGGATCGAAGAAATTTGCTGTTCCGACAGACACTGCGCTTGCTCCCGCAAGGATCATCTCAATGGCATCTTCTGCAGACGCAATTCCTCCCATTCCGATGATCGGAACGCTGACAGCATTTGCCGCCTCATATACCATACGGACAGCAATCGGATGAATTGCCGGACCGGACACTCCGCCTGTTTTATTTGCCAAAACAAATGCTTTTCTATTCACATCAATCTTCATTCCTGTCAAAGTGTTGATCAAAGATATTGCATCCGCGCCTCCTGCTTCCACTGCTTTTGCCATCTCGGAAATACTTGTGACATTCGGACTTAATTTCATAATGATCGGTTGTTTTGCATACTTTTTCACCGCTTTTGTAATCTCTTCCGCCGCATTCGGATTCTGACCAAACGCGATTCCACCCTCTTTTACATTCGGGCAGGAAATATTGATCTCAAGCATGTCGACATCTTCATTCGCCAAACGTTCAACAACCTCACAATAATCTTCCGTAGATCTTCCGCATACATTTACAATGATCTTTGTATCATACTTTCTGAGAAACGGAATATCTCTGTCACAAAACATATCAATTCCCGGATTCTGCAGACCGACCGCATTCATCATTCCCCCGTAAGTTTCTGCTACCCTCGGAGTCGGATTACCTGTCCACGGAATATTGGCAACTCCTTTTGTCGTCACTGCCCCAAGCTTGTTCAGATCAACAAAATCAACAAATTCAGCTCCGGATCCGAATGTACCGGATGCAACTGTGACCGGATTTTTCCACTCTACTCCTGCAATCGTCACTTTTGTATTCATCAGATCTCTACCTCCGTTGACAAAAATACCGGACCATCTTTGCAGATCCTTTTGTTATTCACGTTACTGTGATGATCTTTTTCTTTTGTTTTGCATACACAGGCAAGACATGCCCCGATTCCACATGCCATACGCTCTTCCAAAGAAATATAGCATTCGATTCCATTTTCTTCTGCATATGTCTTGATCGCGCGAAGCATCGGAGTCGGTCCGCATGCATAAATAATGTCCGCTTCCAATCCCTTTTCCCGGATTGCATCCATCACATTTCCTTTTGTTCCTGCACTTCCGTCCTCTGTAGAAATGTACACTTCGCCGTTCTGTCTAAACTCTGTTTCCAGAAATGTCTCTTCGTTTCGGTAACCGACGATGATCTGTTTTTTATCACATCCCATCTGTTTTGCCAGTTCCAAAATCGGAGGCACGCCGATTCCTCCGCCGATCAGAAAAGCACGTTTTCCTTCCGCCTTCTCCACCGGGAATCCGTTTCCGAGAGGTCCGATCACCGGAATCGTATCGCCTTCTTTCATTTGGGAAAAAAGCTCTGTTCCTGTATTCTCTCCTGTCACACGATATACGACACGCAGCGCCCCATTCTCCTTGTCAATCTCACAAATACTGATTGGACGAGGAAGAAGTTTGCTTCCATCGTTCGTATACATTGAGATAAACTGTCCCGGCTTTGCAGTGTTTGCCGCCTCCGTTTTGATCCACATACTATATATTCCATGAGCGATCTCCTCTTGTGAAATGACCGCTGCATTTTCCTTTTCTCTTGTCATATGTGTCATATGCTCCTTTATTCCAAATTCTTCATTACCGACCCTTTCTTTCAGATCTCTTAGATCTTCCTTCAGATCGTTTCTGTTTTCTTCCAACGTCTTATTTTGCGGATTCAAGCGCTCCACTAATATCTGCGATCATATCCTCTACGGCAGCTCTGGAAGCATCTCCAAAATGATCTGCGCCAAACTTCGCATATGCCTCCTGCTTATATGCCGCAATGATTCCTCTTGAAGAGTTCACGATCGCACCAAGTCCATCTTCATTAAAGAAATGAACAAGATCTTTTCCTTTACCTCCCTGAGCGCCATATCCCGGCACGAGAATATAGGATTTCGGCATGATCTTTCTAAGAACTTTTCCCATCTCCGGATACGTTGCTCCGACAACCGCGCCGATATAGCTGTATTCATCGCCCATACACTCTGCGCCCCACTGTGCAACCTTCTCCCCTACAAGTTCATACAACGGTCGTCCGTCGATGAGACGATCCTGGAATTCTCCGCTGGAAGGATTGGACGTTTTCACAAGGATAAACAATCCTTTTTTCTGTTCTTTACACACATCCACAAACGGATTCACTCCGTCAGATCCAAGATATGGATTGACAGTTGCAAAATCTTCATCAAACGGAACGTATTCTTTTGATCCGACTTTTACCTTTCCAAGATGTCCAACCGCATATGCTGCTGATGTAGAACCGATATCTCCTCTCTTAATATCGCCGATAACAACGAGGTCTTTTGACTTACAGTAATCTACGGTTTTCTTGAATGCGGCAAGTCCCGGAACTCCGAACTGTTCGTACATCGCGATCTGCGGCTTCACAGCCGGAATCAGATCATATGTCTTATCCACGATCTCTTTATTAAACTGCCAGATTGCCTCTGCCGCTCCTTCCAAAGTTTCTCCGTACTCAGCAAACGCTTTTTCCTGAACATGCTGCGGAATATAATTAAGCATCGGATCAAGACCTACCACGATCGGCGCTTTTGTCTTTTTAATCTTTTCCACTAATTTGTTAATCATACAAGTATCCTCCGTTTTCCCGAAAATCTGTTTCTCTGTTATGCAAAGCGTCTGCTTTACACATTTTCAGAACTTTTTGTCTTTTTCATTTTATCACAATATCTTACCGACTTCTATACTAAAATCTCGTCTGAATCACCCGCGTCAGGTAAAGCGGTTTTTTCGCAAATAAAACGGACGCTTAAGGAAATCTCCCAAGCGCCCGCTGATACATCTTTTCTTTTTCTTATCCTGCTGATTTTTATTCTGTATTTTTTATTCTGCTTTATCCGACTTGCTTTTCTCTGTAAAAACAATCGTTCTTCCATTCGCCGTCTCTTTAAAATAATTCAAACAAACCGCCCGGCACAAGCAAATTAAACGGATATACCGGAATATTTCTTACGATTCCAAACAGCAGAACAAAAATCAGTATTCCGGCAACGAATTTCGCACTGATCTTCTGATCAACATGATCTCCTCCCGTAATCGCCCAGTCAACTGCTCTTGCCGCCACATAAAGTCCCAAAAGAGGAAGCAGCACCGTCATAACCGGATTATAGCAAAACGCGTCTAAAAACTTTCCGTGCAGAAGCGAATAACCGGCTCTGCCCGCGCCGCATCCGGGACAATAAAATCCGGTCAAAGAATAAAAGATACACGGCAGCGGATAACTGTACGGATTATGAAAATACAAGTAAACCGCCCCTGCAAGTGCAGCTGCCGCCGCTCCTGCTACGATCAATATCCGCAGACTTCTTTTTTTACGCAATCGTTCTAACATCTGTTTCCTCTGCTTTACAACCTCTTAGTAATAGTAATATCCGCCTGCGCCTCCGATAAATATGAAGATGATATAAATTACTTCTACAACAAGACCTACTACAGCAGATGCGATAATCCAGATCTTCGCTGTCTTCGCTGCGCTCTTCGCTTCCTCATAGTTGCCGGCCGCCATTGCTGAATTAATCTTCGCCGCATACACAATTCCTACAATACCAAACGGAAGACAGCAGCATAACGTACAAATAATGGACAGTACAAGATACGGAACCCAGTTAATCGGCTGCTGCGGTACTTGTGTATTCTGATAAGGCGCCTGATTCTGATAAGATGTCTGGTTCTGATATCCCGTGTACTGCTGATCTGCATTTGGGTCTGAATAAGACTGTCCTGCTCCATAATAAGAATTATTCTGTGCAGATGTATACGGATTCTGCGGCTGTGCTTCCTGATATCCATTTTCCGCAGATGCCGCTTTCGGTTGAATCGGCTCTTCTGCCTGTGTCTGCTGAATCGACTCTGTCGGCTCTTCTGCCTGTGCCGGCTGTACCGGTTCTGTCGGCTCTTCTGCCTGCATCGGCTGTACCGGTTCTGTTTTTTCTGCTTCCGGCTGCTGTGCTCCACAATGCGGACAGAACTTCGCGCCGTCCGGAATTTCCTGATAGCATTTAATACAATTCATTTCCCTACCTCGCTCTCATAATTTTCTTATTACTGTGTTTCAATTATAATACCATTGATAGGGGCGAAAAGTCACCAAAAAAATTCATTTTTTTGCTTTTTTCATAATTTATCCATATTTCTTTAAGCCGTCTTCGTTTCTGTCTTTTTTACTTTTGCGCCCTGAATCATTCCAGATCTCAAAAGCACCGGGCGAAGCGCATTATATAAAACGCCTGCAAGGATCACAGAGATTACTGCGTTGACAAATGTTGTCGCCGCGCTCCACTTTGCAAGGATCTCTGCCATCTGCTGCGGCTGTCCCATAATATATTGTTTATAGAAATATCCTACCACAGGATCTGCGATCACATTGAATCCGAGTCCGGCGATTGAAGCGATCATGCTCCATCGGAAAATGTATTTCTTATCCGTACTTTCATTTATCTTCGCAATCCGGTGTGCCACCAGTCCAACGATCAGTCCGATACAGAGCTTTAACACAAATGTCTTCGGCGCTCCTGTAATATAAACCGGATCAAGAATATCCGCAAATCCCATTCCGATCGCTCCCGCAAGTCCGCCATACCATCCGCCTAAGATCAATGCCGCCAAGACGCAAAATGCATTACCTACATGGAAGGAAGTTGCATCTCCTCCCGGAAGAACGATCTTGAACTGAAGGAATTGAAATGATACAAAACAAAGCGCCGCCATAAGCGCTGTTTGAGCAATCTTAACTACTGTTTCATTCTTTTTTGTCATATCCCTACCTGCTTTCCTGAACATTTTTCTGCTCAATATTTTTGATACAGGTATATTAGCATCAGACTGGTTGTATTAAAACATCCAGTTATGTCATTTTTATACAGTCCACTTTTTATTCTCTGAACCAAGCCGCACCCGTTCCATCTCTTCCGCAATCTCTTTTTCAAGATAATCAAACAAATAGTTCCGCTGCATTTCTTCTTTTTTCGGATAGTCATCCTTCATCTGCTCAAGCGCACATTCAATCTCTTCTTCCAATCCTGCCGCCGACATCCGCCGCGCTCCCTGCCCCATAATGATGACCTGCTCAAGCGCATCCGATGTCGCAACGATCACATCATGCTCTTTCGCGATCTGCCGCACGGTTTTTTCGATATAGTGATCTGCCGTCTCCGCTTCCTTTGTATAAACTACATGGATATTATGATATTTGAGAACTTCTCCCGGATTACCTTCCACTTTATAAGCATCAAACACAAGGATCAGCTCGCACTGCTTATACCCCTGATAATTACATAAAATATCCGCAAGTTTTCCCCGAGCCGCAGCCAGATCAATCTTCGAAAGCTGCTTTAAGGAATCCCATGCAAAAATAATATTATATCCGTCCACAAGCAGATATTCTTTCCGATTCTTTTTCTTGTTTTCCGTTTTACCATGGTAAGAAGCTGTTTTTCCTGCCGTCACTGTCACAGATGACGTTCTTTTCTTATTTTTTGCCGGATCAGGCGTCCGAACATAGATTGCATCCAGTTCTTCCTGAGTCAGTTCGATCGCCCTTCTCTTTGGACGAAACTTTTCGAGAATCTCCGTATCTTCCTCCTGTCTTTCTTCCGCGCCGCCTACATGCATATGGGCATCTGCCTCATACCACGGTATGATCGTTCCCGCCCCATGAGAGCAAAATACAGAATCCGCCGTATTTTCCACGTCAGCATCTGCATCGTATCCGATCTGTCTGATTACTTCTTCTGTATTATGACAGATATCATATCCTTTTAAAGTACAGAACAATCTTCCGAATCCGCCTGTATACGCCGTAAACTCTTTCTGATATCCGTTCATTTCCGCAGCCGGAACGCTCCCGGTAAGAACTGCCATGCCGTCCTCTGTCTTTGGTCCGTCAAACGTTCCGCTCATCCGTTTTATATCCGTCATTGCCTTTCCGACATTTTCCATAGGAAGTTCCATGCGGAATTCGTAATATGGCTCCAGCAGAACACTTTCGGCTTTCCGAAGTCCCTGACGAACCGCCCGGTAAGTCGCCTGACGAAAATCACCGCCTTCTGTATGTTTCTTATGAGCCTTTCCTGACAGAAGGGTAATACGAACGTCCGTAAGGGCAGATCCGGTCAGAACTCCTTTGTGCTCCCGCTCTTCCAAATGTGTCAATATAAGCCTTTGATAATTTCGGTCTAACACATCCTCGGAACAATCTGCCGCAAACTGCATGCCTGAACCGCGCTCTGCCGGCTCTAACCTTAAATGTACTTCTGCATAATGACGGAGCGGTTCAAAATGCCCAGCCCCTTCGGTCACATTTTGAATTGTTTCTTTATAAACGATCCTTCCTTCTCCAAACTGAATGAGAACGCCGAACCGATCTTTGACGATCTTCTGTAAAACTTCCGTCTGAACCTCCCCCATAAGCCGGATATGGATCTCCGATGTCTCCTCAGTTTTGACAACATGCAGTTCCGGATCTTCCTCTTCAAGACAGCGCAGATTCTGAAACATTTTATGTACATCACAACCGTCGGGAAGTTCAATCCGATATGTCATAACAGGTTCTAATACCGGAAGCGCCGATGCCGGCTGTATTCCAAGCCCCTGCCCCGGATAAGTTCCTTCAAGTCCGGTAACCGCACAGACTTCTCCAGCTCCGGCTGTTTGGACAAGTTCATATTTATCGCCGGAATACTTTCGGATCTGATTCACCTTTCCCGTACATGTCCCTTCTGCTGCCGCAGGAACGTCTTTCACACGCAGTTCCCCTCCTGTCACCTTCAGGTAAGTCAGACGATTCTTTTGTGAATCACGGGCGATCTTATACACTTTTGCCCCAAATTCCGGCAAAGGTTCTGTCGATGGAGCATATTCACACAGACCGGAAAGTAATTCTTCAATCCCTTCCGCTTTCAGCGCAGAGCCAAACCAGCAGGGGAAGACTTTTCTCGCTGCGATTGCCTTCCTCACAGTCTCTCTTTTGATCTTTCCTTCTGCCAAATATTCTTCAAGCATCTCTTCATCACACATGGCAAGGCTTTCTATCTTCACCTCGGACTGCATATCCATATCAATACAGCCATCGCCGAACCGTCTTTTTAATTCTGCCAGAAGTTTTTCTTTGTCCGCTTCCTGCCGATCCATTTTATTTACAAAGATCATGGTCGGAATGCGGTACTGCTTCAGAAGTCTCCAAAGCGTCACTGTGTGCGCCTGTATCCCGTCAGCAGCGCTGATCACAAGCACCGCACAGTCCAGCACTTGCAAAACCCGCTCCATCTCTGCCGAAAAATCTACATGCCCGGGCGTATCAAGGATCGTAATGACCTTGTCGTTCCACCGAAGTTCTGCCTGCTTTGAGAAGATCGTAATTCCGCGTTCTCTTTCCGTTTCATAATGATCCAAAAACGTATCCCCATGATCAACGCGCCCCATATTCCGAATCTGTCCGCTCAAATAAAGCATCCCTTCCGACAATGTTGTCTTACCTGCGTCCACATGTGCCAGCAGACCGACGCTGATATGCTTTGTTGCTCTTGGTTTTAATTTATTTCCTTTATTCTCAGACGTATTTTCCATGAAAATACCCCTTTCTGTGATTTTTAATACAAAAATTATCATATCACAGAAAGGGGTATAAGTCGAACATCAAACGTTTCTCTCTTTTTCTCTTGCTTTTTTCTACAGTCTCTCGCTGCTTTCATTCATAAATTTGTACTCTGCTACCGAACGGTCGAAGCCTTTGATATGTCTGTACAGCCATTCGATAACATTTTTATTTACCTGCTCTACGAACGCCTCTGACGGACCTTCTTCCTCCTCAAGCATATTGTAGAGATCTTTCACAACTGCGCGCAGCTTGTCATGCTCTTTTTTATGCTCTGTCAATGCCGGATAATCGATTGATTCCTGAAGCTTTTCTTCCTCGCCAAAATGAAACTCTGTATAATCAGCAAGATAGTCAAGGGTTTTTACCGCTACAACTTTTTCTTTGCTCGTCTCGCAGCTGTCAAGAAGCTTGTTGATCTTCTCAATCAATTCTTTGTGCTGTGTGTCGATCATTTCATTTCCTGTTACCAAACTTTCATCAAATTCTGCTCTCATCGTTTCATTCTCCTTTTCTTTTTGACTATTGTTTTCCATTTTTAAACTGCAGGATCATTTCATTCGTAAGGCTGTCCCGCGATGGTTCTACCGGAATCTCTTCCCTCTCAAACCATTCTGCCATTGCCAGTTCCTCTCTGTCAAGTGTGATTGTATCATTCCCGTCAAGATCACAGTAAAATCCCATAAGAAGCGTATCACTAAATGCCCATGGCTGGCTTTTGTAATAACGGATATTCTTCACTTTCAGACCGACTTCTTCCATAACTTCCCGGGCAACCGTCTGTTCCACTGTCTCCCCGATCTCAGAAAATCCTGCAAGAAGCGCGTATTTTTTATATGTACGACCTGCATACTTTGACATCAAAATACGATTATGATCTGTCACGCCGATAATAACCGCCGGACAGATTTTCGGAAACTCCATGTTATTGCATGCTTCGCAGTACAGCATCCTCTCTTTTTCCCCGTGTTTCATCCGTTTTCCACATCTGCCGCAATATTTCCGGTTCTTATACCAGTTATAAAGCTGATATCCCGTAATTCCGGCAAATGCATAATGCTGCGGTTCTGCCGTCCTGAAAATCTCAGTATTCTCCATTCGAAAATCCGAAAGAAGCTCTCTGCTGATCCCATCCGCCAGATAATAGCGCTCTTCATCTACCGAAAACAAATAGGTACTTTCTTCATAAATTTCCCCGTTCAACCGTTCCAAATCCGAAAAACGAGGAAACGCAATCCCTTCCTCCGACACTTTCATCAAAACTGCATGATCTTCATAATACAATACGATGCTGTCTTTATCCGGAGGAAGCGGTCTGTATTGATTATCTAAATGGTGCGGTTCAATATCCTGTATCATAACATCCCTTCCCCTGCGCCGCAGCGCTTTTGCCTGCTCTTGCGGCATTATAAATTTCTGATCTTAAATTCTCTCTGTGCTTCCCTCTTCTGATCTTTTTTGGCAATATCGTCTCTCTTGTCATATAATTTCTTTCCTTTTGCCATTCCAATCTCAAGTTTCACAAGACTTCCTTTAAAATATACCTGCAGGGGAACAAGTGTGATCCCCTGCTCTTTCATCTTCCCGAAAATCTTCTCGATCTCCCTTTTGTGAAGAAGAAGTTTTCTTACTCTAAGCGGATCTTTATTAAATATATTTCCTTTTTCATAAGGCGGAATGTGCATCCCGTAAATATACATCTCCCCGGACTCCACTCTGATAAATGCTTCTTTTATACTGCATTTCCCCATGCGCAGAGATTTGACCTCTGTTCCATGCAGGACAATCCCTGCCTCATATTTTTCAAGAATAAAATAGTCATGATACGCTTTTTTATTGTTGGCGATCATCCTGACTTCTGACTTTGCCATAACCCTTTCTTCTCCTGCCTAAAAATCTACAATATCTGATCCTCTATAGCTGCCTGCCTCTCTATCATCCCGCTTCTGTTCATTGGCTTCACAGAGGATCCGAAAATTCACAGTCCTTTGTAGCTTATCCGCATCCGTCACACACACGCGAACCTTCTGTCCCGGCTTATATGACTTGCCTGTATGTTCGCCGACCAGCTCGTAACTTTCTTCGTAAAACTCATAATGATCATCCCACATATCCGCGACATGTGCAAGTCCTTCTACCGTATTTTCCAATTCAATATAAGCGCCCCATTTCGTAACGCTGGAAATAACACCTTCAAACTCTTCCCCGATATAATTCTGCATATACTCCGCTTTTTTCATTTTCACGACTTCTCGCTCAGCTTCTTCTGCCCGCCGCTCCCGGTCGCTGCACTGCGCCGCGACCGGCTGCAAGATCTCCGAATAATGTTCCGCCCTGTTTTCATCGAATCTTCCGCGCAGATTTTCTTTGATGATACGATGGATCTGAAGATCGGGATATCTTCGGATCGGTGATGTGAAATGTGTATAATATTTTGCGGCAAGTCCAAAATGACCTGTATTTTCCGTTGTATAACGCGCCTGTTTCATAGACCGCAGCGTAAGTCTGCTGATCAAATCTTCCTCGGGTGTTCCCTCTATTTTCGAAAGAAGCTTTTGAATCTCTTTCGGACGGATCTCATTTCCCACATGGATATGGTAGCCGAAATTATTGACAAAAGCAGAAAGCTGTCTGATCCGATCCTCATCCGGTGACTCGTGCGTCCTGTAAAGGAACGGGATCTCACGCCAAAAGAACTCTTCCGCCACCGTCTCATTTGCCATAAGCATAAAATCTTCGATAATCTCTGTCGCCGGATTGCGATCGTACGGTTTGATCTCAATCGGTTTTCCGCTCTCATCCAGGAGAATCTTCGTCTCTGGAAAATCAAAATCAATAGCACCCCGTTTTCCACGCTTTTCCCGAATGACTTCGGATAATTCCTTCATAAGAAGAATCATCGGAACAAATTCTTCCTGCTCACGAAGCGCCTCTTCTTCCTGTGCCAGCACAGCAGAGACTCCATTGTAGCTCATCCTTTTATCTACACAGATGACAGACTCTGCGATCTCATGAGAAATCATTTCCCCGTCAGGCGAAATTGTCATGATACAAGACAGAGCAAGTCTGTCTTCCCCTGCATTAAGAGAGCAGATCCCATTCGATAACACATGCGGAAGCATGGGGATCACGCGATCTGCCAGATAAACGCTTGTCCCGCGTTCCAAAGCTTCTCTGTCAAGAGCGCTTCTTTCCTGAACATAGTTCGTTACATCCGCAATGTGTACGCCAAGCACATAATTCTCCCCGTCCCGCTCTACAGATACCGCGTCGTCCAAATCTTTCGCATCTTCACTGTCGATGGTTACCATTCTCACATCCGTAAGATCTTTTCTCCCTGCACGATCTGCTTCACTTACAGGTTTGCCGACTCTGACTGCCTGATTCAAAACCCGCTCCGGAAACTCCGTCTTAATTCCAAGATCCATGACGATGGACAGAATATCTGTGCCGGGGTCATTCACATGACCAATAATCTCCGAAACTCTTCCTTCAGGCTTCATATGCTCTCCGCCGTAAGATGTCATTTCCACAACTACCTTATTCCCTGTCACAGCTCCCATCTCACGCCCCGCAGGGATATAGATATCATTGACATATCTCTTGTTATCCGGTCTTACAAACCCGAAACTTTTGCACTTTTCATACAAACCAACAATATGAGTCACCCCGTGGGAAAGGATATTGACGATCTTGCCTTCCTTCCGCTTTCCTGTCGGTGCAGATGTTACAATATACTCTACCACATCTCCCTGAAACGCATTTCCGAGACATTCCTCAGGAATGAAAATGTCATCTCCTCCGTCTTTCGGAGTAACAAATCCGAATCCCCTCGCATTTGCCTGAAACGTTCCTTCCAAATGCTCTGCATGTCCGCATGTATACTTGCCTCTCTTTGAGATCGTAATCTTGCCTTCTTCTACAAGGGCATCAAGAATGTCTCTCAACTGCTGTCTCTGCTCCCCCGGGATCTGAAGAACCACGGCAATTTCCTTGATCTTCATAGGCACATACAGATCATCTTTCATAAAATCCAAGATCACTTTTTTTCGTTTTTCAAATTGATGATCATTTTCTTTCGGGAAATCTTTCCTCCCATACATTCTGCTGCGATCATCATAGTTTCCTTTTTTTCTTCCTCTGCCGCCGTTTGTTTTCCGCATTTTACCCTCCGCGCCGCAATAAAAGTAAAAGCACCCTATATTTGTATAGAGTGCTCATAATCATTATTATCTTCCGCTGCTTTTCTTATACTATTCTGCATTAGTTAAAAATATTAAGGTTCAGTACAATCGCCAGTACCATAAACAGAACTGCAACAACTCTTGTTGCTTTCACGAGCGCGCCTTCCATAGAACGACCTTTATTATGTCCCCAATATGTATCCGCCGCTCCGCTGATCGTTCCGAGTCCTGCGGACTTACCTTCCTGCAAAAGAATAATACAAGCTAATGCAATGCAATCTATAACAAAAATAATCGTTAATACTGTTTTCAAAATATCCATTTCTTATACCTCCTGAAATAAACCAAAATTATTTTATCACAGTTAGCATTTATTTGCAAGACTTTTATTGCGTTCATTTGTCTTACCTTAAATGAAAAACTAAATTCCACCATCATGCTGAATTTAGTCTTACTCTCT
>CAJLUP010000022.1 GCA_905209865.1 uncultured Lachnospiraceae bacterium | reverse complement strand
AAGGAGAAGAATCTGCTCTTTGTATGCAATTTTACTCCGGTGGAGAGAGAAGATTACTGCGTAGGTGTTCCGACGAGGAAAACGCTGAAGCTCGTTTTAAACAGCGACGAGGAACAGTATGGCGGAACGGGCGAGAAGCGTCCGCTTACTTATAAGCCTGTAAAACAGGAATGTGATGGTCAGCCGTATTCGATCGAATACCCGCTTCCGGCTTACGGCGTGGCAGTATTTGAGTATTAAGATGATGGGATTGAGAGGCATAGAGCGCGTGCAGAACTGTCAGCGGTTTTTGTCTTAAACAGCATATTAAAAAAGAACGCAGAACAGAGACTGTTGCGAAATAGATGGGGATTTTTTGAAAAGCCGGTCTATCTTGCGGCAGTCTTGTTTTATTGTAATGGCGACGGACCGAAGTCCGGGCTTGCCCGGGATCTTGGCAATCGCTTACAATCCCGGGATGTGCCTTTTGGTACTTCCGGTGATTAATGGGATCATTTGCTGAAAGAATAGGTTGTGAACGGAATAGGAGGTGCGGCAGATGAAAAATTATTCAGAAGATCCGAGCAGACAGTATCATATTCAAGCGGCAAAAGGTGAGGTCGGACGATATGTTATTTTGCCCGGAGATCCGAAGCGGTGTGTGAAAATCGCGAAGTATCTTGACAATCCGGTTTTGGTTGCGGATAACAGAGAATATGTGACGTATACGGGAATGCTCAATCAAGTGAAGGTGAGCGTGACGTCAACAGGAATCGGCGGACCGTCTGCGGCGATCGCAATGGAAGAACTTTGTCGCTGCGGAGCGGATACATTTGTCAGGATTGGAACGTGCGGCGGAATGCAGACGAACGTAAAGAGCGGGGATATCGTTGTGGCGACAGGCGCCGTAAGGATGGAAGGAACGAGTAAAGAGTATGCGCCGATTGAATTTCCGGCGGTTGCGGATCTTTCGGTGACGAACGCTCTTGTCAAGGCGGCTGAATCGAAAGGATATCCTTTTCATACAGGAGTGGTGCAGTGTAAAGATTCTTTTTACGGACAGCATGAGCCGGAGCGAAAGCCTGTCGGATATGAGCTGCTGCAAAAGTGGGAAGCGTGGAAGCGATTAGGATGCCTTGCATCGGAAATGGAATCTGCGGCTTTGTTCGTTGCTGCGAGCAGCTTGCGGGTACGGGTTGGATCGTGTTTTTTGGTAATTGCGAATCAGGAACGTGAAAAGGCTGGGTTGGACAATCCGGTAGTGCATGATACGGATATGGCGATTCGTATCGCTGTGGAAGCAATCCGCAGATTGATCCGAGAAGATCAGGAGAGGGAAAAGAGCGTATGAATGAAAAGGAAATTTTGGGATATGTAGATCACACTTTGCTGGCGCAGTCTGCAACGTGGGAAGAGATCCGGCAGTTATGTGATGATGGAATGAAATATGGGACGGCGTCGGTGTGCATTCCGCCAAGTTATGTAAAGCAGGCATCGGAATATGTGGGAGGAAAGCTTTCGATCTGTACTGTGATCGGTTTCCCGAACGGTTATGCTACGACTGCCGTAAAGGAATTTGAGACGAAGGATGCCATCGCCAATGGGGCGGATGAGATTGATATGGTTGTGAATATCGGCTGGGTGAAAGAGAAGAAATATGATCTTGCAGAAGAAGAAATCAAAGTTTTAAAAAAGGCGTGTGGCAGAAAGATACTGAAAGTGATTATCGAAACGTGTCTTTTGACAGAGGAAGAGAAAGTGAAAATGTGTGAGGTTGTGACCCGGTCAGGAGCAGATTATATTAAGACGTCGACTGGATTTTCGAAAGGCGGGGCGACTTTTGAAGATATCCGGTTGTTTGCAGAACATGTAGGAGACGGGGTGAAGATCAAGGCTGCCGGAGGGATTTCCTCGATGGAGGATGCGGAGACGTTTTTAGGACTTGGGGCAAAACGGCTTGGAACAAGCCGGATCGTAAAACTTGTGAAAGCTGCGGAGGAAGAAGAAACGACGGATGAACACAGTTCGGCAGATGAAGAGTGCGCAGGGGATGAAAGCGGCGTGATGGAAGAAAAGACGGCGGCTGAAGCTGGGCTGCCGCGGGCGATGATAGAAGAACTGATACGAACGGCGATGGCACAGCGGGAATTCTCTTACAGTCCGTATTCGGGATTTCGCGTAGGAGCGGCGCTTTTGACGGAGAGCGGTAAGATATATACGGGGTGCAATATAGAAAACGCAGCCTTTTCTCCGACAAATTGTGCAGAGCGAACTGCGTTTTTCAAGGCAGTCAGTGAGGGCGAGAGAACATTTCGCGCAATTTGCATTGTCGGAGGCAAAGAAGGTCAAATGAACAGCCGGAAAGAAGAAGCTGAAAATATTGATTATACGCCGCCTTGCGGGGTGTGCCGTCAGGTGATGGCTGAGTTCTGTGATCCGGAGCAGTTTCAGGTGATATTGGCAGCAGCCGGAGGAAAGTATCGGGTATTCACATTGAAGGAGCTTCTGCCGCTTGGGTTCGGCGCAGAGTGTCTGTAAAAAAGGGAGATGGGATAATGAAAGCGTATAAAAGAATATTCGTGATTGTTCTTGATTCTCTCGGAATCGGGGCGCTGCCGGATGCGGCGCGGTTCGGAGACGAAGGTGCGGATACGTTCGGGCATATCTTGGAGAGGCGGAAGACATTGGACATTCCCAATCTGCGAAAGCTTGGGCTGCTGAATCTAAAGACCGGAGGTGAGATGGAAGGTGTTGAACGTCCTGAGGGACGTTATATGCGGATGAAAGAAGCGAGCAACGGAAAAGATACAATGACCGGACACTGGGAAATGATGGGGATTAAGACGGACAAACCGTTTCGGACTTTCACGGACAATGGGTTTCCGCCGGAACTGATCGCAGAGCTGGAAAAGCAGTGCGGAAAACGAGTGATCGGAAATAAAAGCGCAAGTGGAACGGCGATCATTGAAGAGCTGGGGGAAGAAGAGATCCGTACCGGAGCGATGATCGTGTATACGTCAGCGGATTCGGTTATGCAGATATGTGGAAATGAGGAGACGTTTGATCTTCAGGAATTGTATCGGTGCTGTGAGACTGCAAGACAGATTACGCTGAAAGATGAGTGGCGCGTAGGGCGTGTGATTGCAAGACCGTATATCGGAATGAAAAAAGGCGAGTTTAAAAGGACGAGCAACCGGAGAGATTATGCGCTGAAGCCGACGATGCCCACTGCTTTGAATGCGCTGAAAGATGCGGGGCTGGATGTGATCGGAATCGGTAAGATCAATGATATTTTCTGCGGGGAAGGCATTACGAAAGCATACCATTCGGAAAGCTCTGTTCACGGAATGGAGCAGGCGATCGAAAGATGCGGGGAAGATTTTACGGGAATGTGTTTTGTGAACCTTGTTGATTTTGACGCGCTGTGGGGTCATCGGAGAAATGTGGAAGGGTATGGGAAAGAGATTGAAAAGTTTGACAAAAACCTCGGAGTTTTGCTGGAGAGGCTCGGGGAGGATGATCTTTTGATCTTAACTGCGGACCACGGAAATGATCCCACATATAAAGGGACGGATCACACGAGGGAATATGTTCCGTTTCTTGCATACAGTAAAAAGATGAAAACAGGAGGGGAACTGCCGGAAGCGGAGACGTTTGCGGTAATCGGGGCTACGGCGGCAGACAATTTTGATGTGAATATGCCGGAAGGCTCTGTTGGATATTCTGTTTTGGATAGTTTGTTATAGTAAAAAAGGAAGCGTTATAAAAAGGGGCGCCGACAGAGCGAAAAGTTCAGGTCGAAGTTTCGCAAGTTCAGATTGAAAAGTTAAAAATAAGGATTGTCGGCGCACTCTTTTTATTGTATAATAATCGATTGAGAAAATGTAACGAGAACATGGGACGATACAGGAGGAAGAAAGATGGCAAAAAGAAATGATATCCATAAGGTACTTATCATCGGCTCCGGCCCGATCATTATCGGACAGGCTTGTGAATTCGATTATTCCGGAACACAGGCTTGTAAAGCATTGAGAAATTTAGGATATGAGATTGTATTGGTGAATTCGAATCCGGCAACGATTATGACGGATCCGGAGATTGCTGACGTTACTTATATTGAACCTTTGAATGTTGACAGAATAGAACAGATTATTAAAAAGGAAAGACCAGATGCATTGCTGCCGAATCTTGGCGGTCAGTCCGGTCTTAATTTATGTTCGGAACTGGCTCAGGCAGGAGTTTTGGAGAAATATAATGTAGAAGTAATCGGTGTGCAGGTCGATGCGATTGAACGTGGAGAAGACAGAATCGAGTTTAAGCACACGATGGATCAGCTTGGAATTGAGATGGCGCGAAGCGAGGTTGCGTATTCTGTAGACGAAGCTCTTGCAATCGCAGAGAAACTCGGCTATCCGGTTGTTCTTCGCCCGGCCTATACGATGGGCGGCGCAGGCGGCGGTCTTGTATATAACGTAGAGGAATTGAAAACAGTATGTGCCCGAGGTCTTCAGGCAAGTCTTGTAGGCCAGGTTCTTGTAGAAGAATCGATTTTGGGATGGGAAGAACTGGAGCTGGAAGTTGTCCGCGACGCAGAGGGCAATATGATCACAGTATGTTTTATCGAAAATATTGATCCGCTTGGTGTTCATACGGGAGACTCTTTCTGTTCGGCTCCGATGCTTACGATTTCAGAAGAAGTTCAGCAGCGTCTGCAGGAAAAATCTCATAAAGTAGTAGATTCTGTTAAGGTAATTGGCGGATGTAACGTGCAGTGGGCACATGATCCGAAGACAGACAGAGATATCATTATTGAGATCAATCCGAGAACGTCCCGTTCTTCGGCACTTGCTTCAAAAGCGACAGGATTCCCGATCGCGCTTGTATCTGCGATGCTTGCGACAGGAATGACACTGAAAGATATTCCGTGCGGAAAATACGGCACATTGGATAAATACGTTCCTGACGGAGATTATGTTGTGATCAAGTTTGCGCGCTGGGCATTTGAGAAATTCAAAGGCGTGGAAGACAAGCTCGGAACACAGATGCGCGCTGTCGGCGAAGTTATGAGTATCGGAAAGAATTTCAAAGAGGCGTTCCAGAAAGCGATCCGTTCTTTGGAGACAGGAAGATATGGACTTGGACATGCGAAAGATTTCGACGGAAAATCAAAAGAAGACTTGCTTAAGATTTTGAGATATGCGACAAGCGAGCGCTATTTTGTTATCTATGAAGCTTTAAGAAAAGGAGCTTCTGTGGAAGAGATCCATGAGCTGACGAAAGTAAAACATTATTTCCTTGAGCAGATGAAAGAGCTGGTGGATGAGGAAGAAGCTCTGCTTGCGTTCAAGGGTGGTCTGCCGGAAGATGCAGCGCTTATTGCGGCGAAGAAAGATGGATTCTCTGATAAATATTTAAGTCAGATCCTTGAGGTTGATGAGGACGAGATCCGTAATAAGAGAATCAGCCTCGGCGTTGAGGAAACATGGGAAGGTGTCCATGTAAGCGGAACACAGGACAGTGCATATTACTATTCAACATATAATGGAACAGACAAAAACCCGATCAGTGAAGAGAAACCGAAGATCATGATCTTGGGCGGAGGTCCGAACCGTATCGGACAGGGAATCGAATTTGACTATTGCTGTGTACACGCGTCACTGGCATTGAGAAAACTTGGTTTCGAGACGATCATTGTCAACTGTAATCCGGAAACAGTATCCACAGATTATGATACGTCAGACAAACTGTATTTTGAGCCGTTGACACTGGAAGACGTCCTTAGCATTTATAAGAAAGAAAAACCGGTCGGCGTGATCGCACAGTTCGGAGGACAGACACCGCTGAATCTTGCGGCAGATCTGGAGAGAAACGGTGTGAAGATCTTGGGAACAGCTCCGTCTGTAATTGATTTGGCAGAAGACCGTGATTTGTTCCGTGAAATGATGGACAAACTTGAGATTCCGATGCCGGAGTCAGGAATGGCTGTTACGGTGGACGATGCCCTTGAGATTGCTGAGAAGATCGGTTATCCGGTTATGGTGCGCCCGTCTTATGTACTTGGCGGTCGCGGTATGGAAGTTGTATATGACCCGGAAAGCATGGTTGGATATATGAAAGCGGCAGTCGGTGTGACACCGGATCGTCCGATCCTGATTGACCGTTTCCTCGGACATGCGACAGAGTGTGAAGCGGACGCGATCAGCGACGGCACACATGCATTCGTTCCGGCAGTTATGGAACATATCGAGCTTGCGGGAGTGCATTCCGGTGACTCTGCTTGTATCATTCCGTCGAAAAATATTTCCGAAGAAAATGTAAGGACGATCAAAGAGTATACAAGAAAGATCGCGGAAGAAATGCATGTTAAAGGTTTGATGAATATGCAGTATGCGATTGAAAACGGAAAAGTATTTGTACTGGAGGCAAATCCGCGTGCGTCAAGAACGGTTCCGCTTGTATCGAAAGTATGTAATATCCGTATGGTTCCGCTGGCAATCGATATCGTAACAGGCGAACTGACAGGAAGACCTTCACCGGTTCCGGCTCTGAAAGAACAGAATATTCCGTATTATGGTGTAAAAGAAGCGGTATTCCCGTTCAATATGTTCCCGGAAGTAGACCCGCTGCTCGGACCGGAAATGAGATCCACAGGAGAAGTGCTTGGATTGTCAAAATCTTTCGGTGAAGCGTTTTATAAAGCACAGGAAGCTACACAGACAAAGCTTCCGCTGGAAGGTACGGTGCTGATCTCCGTAAGCAACCGCGATAAACCGGAAGTTGTGGAAGTTGCGGCTGATTTCGCGAAAGCGGGATTCCATATCATTGCGTCGGATCATACATGCGCTTTGCTTAAGGAAAATGGAATCGAAGCGGAAAAGATCAATAAGCTTCAGGAAGGCCGTCCGAATATGCTCGATGTGATTACGAACGGAAAAGTTGATATGATCGTCAATACACCGTCGGGCAAAGAGAGCAAGAATGACGACAGTTATTTGAGAAAGGCTGCGATCAAGAAAAAAGTTCCGTATATGACGACGATGGCTGCTGCGAAAGCTGCGGCAAACGGAATACTTGCCGTGAAGAAACACGGAAGCAGTGAAGTGAAATCTTTGCAGGAGATTCATGGGGAGATTACAGATAAATAAAAAGATCAGAAGGATCCTGGAAAGTGGGAAAGATACCGGCTGCGTTTGCGGTCGGTATCTTTTTGCTTGGCGACGCGCCAGAGTCCGGGATTGCCTGAGATCTTGGCGGCCGCTTACAATCCCGAAATGTGTCTTTTGACACTTCCGGTGATTGTGCAAAATGCAGATTGACTTGCTTCTTTTTCCTTGATGATATAGTGGAAACGAGAAAAAGATAAAGAGAAAAAGAAATAAAGAACGGTAAAATATACGAAAAAGTGTGGAATGAAAAAGGAAAAATGTAAAATAAGACGGTAAAAAGTGCAAATACTATGGAGCGAGTGATGTGTTATCATTATAAGATGATGGGGGTACTGGAATTTGTTTGTTTAAACATTATATTTTAAGGAGAAGGAGAAAAGTTTATGAAGAAGGGAATGTTCCATAAGGGGATGGCTGCGGTTCTTGCAGTATCGCTGACAGCCGGCGGGGCGCTTCCGTTTTTGGCTCAGACAGTTCATGCGGAAGATGCTGCGGCAGAACAGGGTCAGACGCCTGAGAAAAAGAGCGGCACGGTAACGCTTGAGAAGGCGAACGGTTCTTACATATTCGGAAACGAGTATCTGAAAAGAACGTTTTCTGTGAGCGCAGACAAAGTATTATCAACAAAAGAGATAACAAACTACCGTACAGGAACAACTCCGACTGTGTTTACACCACAGACCGGAAGTGAAGAGTTCGTGATCAACACATTGGAAAACGGATCTGACGGAGAAGACGGAGGATTTACTGCACCGACCCAGAAGCTTGATACAAAAGGGTGGAATGCAGAAGCGGACAGCGTTGCAACGAATGAAGGAAACAACGGCGGAGCGGATAAGATGTTTGATGGTGATAATAATACATATTATCACTCTAGCTACAGCGGGGGCACAGATGACGAGCAAAAATATCCTCATAATATTTATGTGGATTTCGGATCGGAGAAGTCTTTCCAGTCTCTTCGCTATCAGCAGAGAGTAGATGCAAACGGCAATCCGACGGTGAGCGGTCATGTAAAAGGCTACAAGATCTATACGGGAGAAAGCATTGATGCATTAAAACAGGCGACGGATGCTCAGCCGGCTGCGGAAGGTTCTTTTGAGGATAAAAAAGAGACATATGTGAATTTGGAGCAGAAGATTACGGCGAAGTGTGTCCGCATTGAGTTTGTCGACGGTTATGAACCGGCGCAGTCGAACGTAAACAAAAATGTAGCATGCTGTTCGGAATTTGATTTTTATGAAGACACAGCGACATTTCCTACGGTGACGGACAATGCGACACAGCTTAAAACCAGCGAGATGAAGGTTCAGGGCGAACCGGAACTGACGGAAAAAGACGGCGTAAAAACATTGACCTTTACATTTGAACCAAAGAAGGTGCGCGGCGTAGATTATACGGTAAAAGAAGTCATCACGATGAAAGACGGCGATTCTTTTATGAGGAAGCATCTTGATATTTCGGTTGGCGAAGGGCAGGCAGAGAAAGCGAAGATTGATTACATCGACCTTGAAAATATGAATATCGGACAGAATGATCTGAAGCAGAATGAATACTGGTCGATCACAGATAATATGGCGAATAATCCTGATATGGGTAATATGAGAGGAGATTATCTCGAACTCGGACAGCCGTATTATGTCGGAGCGATGTACTGGGGATGTGAATTTCCGGAGACAGAGAATAAGATCAAAGGCAATAATTCTTTTATCCGTTATTATTACGGAAAATCCTTAAAGCCGGATACGAAGTTTGAGTACAACGAAGGCAATGAGGAAGGAAAGATGACAACGTGGGATGCTGTTGTGGGAGCTGCGCGAAGCAGAGATTACAGCGTAACACAGAGTGATTTCTATGAATATATCGAGACGATCGCGACAGATACACAGTTCCGTCAGCAGTACAACTCTTGGTATGATAACATGAAGGAGATTACGGATGAGATTATCCAGAAGAGCTTCTTTGAGATCGAGAAAGGATTTACACAATATGGAATCGCACCGCTTGATTCTTATGTTGTAGACGATGGATGGACCAATTACAGTTCATTTTGGGATTTCAACAATAAGTTCCCGAACGAGCTTTACAACTCCAGTCTGCAGGTAAACCAGCTTGCATCCAACTTTGGATTATGGCTCGGACCAAGAGGCGGTTACGGAACAGAAAGAACGATTGCGAGTTGGATCGCAAATAATGGTTTGGGTTCTGTAAATAATCAATCAGGCGGAGATATTAATATTTCTGATGCGAGATATCTGACGAAGCTGAATAAAGATATTTTCTGTGAGTATCAGGATAAATTCGATATTAACTACTGGAAACTGGACGGAATGCTTTTGAATCCGTCAACAGAGCCGTCGGAATATTATGTGACGGGCAATCCGTATTATACGATCACCGAGACGTATGAGAGATGGACAGATATCTTTGAAGACATGCGTACCAACAGAGCCGGAAAAGATCTTTGGCTGAATATGACTTCTTATACGAACCCGAGTCCGTGGCATGTTCAGTGGGTGAACAGCGTATGGATGCAGAACACAGGAGATACAGGTTATACGAACAGCTTTAATGCAACGGACGAAGAGGCGATGCTTACATACCGTGACAACGCTTACTATAATTTCTTGAAAGAAAGACAGTGGCAGCTTCCGAATAAGTACTTCTATAACCATGATCCGGTTTACGGGTTAACGGCAAACGATGCTTATGGAAGACCGGACATCAAATATACAGATGAAGAGATGAGAAATCATCTGTATATGCTCGGAACGAGAGGAACGGCATTCTGGGAGTACTATTACAGCTATTCGATGTTTGATGACAATAAATGGCAGATCAATGCGGAAGCAGCGAAATGGATCGAAGATAATTTTGATATCCTTCAGAAGTCGCAGATGTTCGGAGGCAAACCAAACGACGGAAACATTTACGGATATTCCTGTTGGAATGGAAAAGAAGGAATCGTTTCGATCAGAAACCCGAAGAATGTAGAGCAGAGCTATGAGCTGACGTATGACAGATTGATTGGCGTTGGCGAAGATCTCGGAACAGTTTACGGAAAAGTTGTCGTGGGCGATCAGAAATATCAGACGGATACTCCGCTTAAATACGGCGATAAAGTGACGTATACGCTTGCTCCGAAGGAAGTCTTGATCCTGCAGTTCGGTGAGAAAGATGAGATACCGGCAAAGATCCTTTCAGTAGAAGGAAACGGCAAGGAAGCAGAGGTTGAATTTGACGAGACGATCCGCACACCGGAAGCCGGAATGTTTAAAGTAGACGGCTGTGAAGTGACAAAGGCAGAACTGAAAGCTGACAGACGGACAGTGAAACTGACTCTGGACAAGGCGCTGCAAGATGCACAGACGGTGAACGTCAGTGTGGACGGTGTCAAAGATATCGTTGGAAATACTTCAAAAGTAAATGCACAGAATGATGTGTTTGAAGACGGTATCGTGACAGGCGTGATCAGGAGTGATCTGAAAGACGGTTCTGTAGTAACGAAAGAAAAGTATTCGATTGACGGACACGGCGGATTTACTGTGACAGGTAAGATTAAGACAACGTCGAAAGGCGCGGTGATCGCAGAACAGAAGGACGCTTATAAAGTAAGCATTGATAATGAAGGCTATCTGGCGTTTGAATTCAATGGAATGAAGATCACATCAAAATACGATCAGAAGACAGTTGATAAAGCAAACGACAGTTTCACAAGCGAGACAAAAGGTATTGCGGCTGACGGCAAAGAGCATCAGTTCTCTGCTGTAAAAGAAATCAACGGAATGATCAAACTTTACCTTGACGGAAAGGCGGTTGCTTCAGCATACAGCGCAGATAAGGCGAATCCGGAAATCGCAAAGGGAGAAACGAAGTTTGCAGAAGGTCTGACGAAGGATGAAGTTTCTTATATTACAGTTCTTGACCGGGCTCTTGCTTATGATGAAGTGAAAGATTTGATCGATACGGAAGAAAACGTTGTTCTTGCAAAGAACAATTCGAAGGTAAAGGTCAGTGCATATGATGTGACAGCTAAAGCAGCAGTGGCGGAAAAATCAGACAGACCGTTCAGAATGGTGAACGACGGCGCGAAGAGCCAGGCAAATTATCTGGAATTGACAGATACAAGCGATAACCAAAATCATTCACGTTATGTGCAGTTCGATCTTGGAAGTGAGTATGATCTGACAAAGATCCACATGACAAGATACTGGGATGCTGCGGGAAGACAATATGGCCCGACAGTGATTCAATTAAGTACAGATGAGAACTTTGCGGCAGACAAAACGACAACGGTATATAACTCTGATAAAGAGAATGTGCATCAGCAGGGTGCGGGCACAGATGAGCTTTATGCTGAGACAGCAGAAGGCAAAGAGATGTGGAATGCAGAAAACAGCGGCAGCTCTGTAACAGCACGTTATATACGCGTTTATGTAAACGGAAGAATCAACGGACAGGGCACATCAGATCATATTGTTGAGTTTGAAGCTTATGGTTCGAAGGATGGCGGATCGATCATTCGTCCGGACAGACCGGAAGAACCGGAGAAGCCGGAGAAACCGGTTCTTACAGGTGTGGAAGCATCCGTTGAAAAGGCAGATCTGAAAGTTGGAGAGACAACAAAAGTATCAGCGAAGATTACACCGCAAGATGCAGAAGACGTAGCAATCGCATGGAGTTCTGATAAAGAAGACGTTGCGACAGTAGATAAGAATGGAAATGTTGCAGCAGTCAGCGAAGGAACAGCGAAACTGACCGTGACAGCAACGCAGGGAAGCGGGGCAGACGCGGTGACAGTAACTGACATGGTGACAGTGAAGGTGACAAAAGAAAGCGAGCCGGAGAAACCGGTCCTTACAGGCGTGGAAGCATCTGTTGAAAAGGCAGATCTGAAAGTTGGAGAGACAACAAAGGTATCAGCGAAGATCACACCGCAAGATGCAGAAGACGTAGCAATCGCATGGAGTTCTGATAAAGAAGACGTTGCGACAGTAGATAAGAATGGAAATGTTGCAGCAGTCAGCGAAGGAACAGCGAAACTGACCGTGACAGCAACGCAGGGAAGCGGGGCAGACGCGGTGACAGTAACTGACATGGTGACAGTGAAGGTGACAAAAGAAAGCGAGCCGGAGAAACCGGTCCTTACAGGCATAGAAGTATCGCTTGAAAAGAGTGAACTGAAAGTCGGTGAGACAACAACGGTAAATGTGAAGGTGAAACCGGAAGGTGCAGAAGATGTTCGGATTATGATCAATTCTTCGGATGACAATGTTGCTACGATCGATATCAATGGAGAAGTGACGGCAAATGGCGAAGGAACAGCAGAGATTACAGTGACGGCAACACAGGGAAGCGGAGCAGACGCGGTAACTGTAACCGGTACGGTGAAAGTCACAGTAATAAAAGAAGGAGAACCAGAGCCAGAACCAGAGCCGGAGCCGGAACCGCAGCCGGAACCAGAACCGGAACCGCAGCCGGAGCCGGAACCGCAGCCGCAGCCGACACCGGAAACAGACGGAAAGAATCCGCCGAAGACAGGGGATGAGGCGACTCCGTTCTTCCCGTTTGTGCTTGTACTTGCAGCGGGAACAGCGGTTGTAGTGTTAAAAAAAAGAACGTATAAGTAGAAATACGCAGAGAAAAATTTTAAAATGAAAAATTGATATTTTTAGAAAAGGATTGCCGTGTGTAAGCGGCAATCCTTTTTAGCGTAAAAACAATATAAAATGAATGAAAGTCATATGAAAATTTATGGGATAAAAGAAACATTTCGTTCGAGCTGTGATAAAATAGTAAAAGGAAACGGATGCAGATAACCGGAATTTAAAAGAAAGATATAGGAGGAGAAGAACATGCAGGCAGATTATCATGTGCATACGAGCTACAGCGACGACTCTGTTTATCGTATGGAAGATGTTGTTAAAGACGCGATAAAATCAGGGTTAGATGAAATTTGTTTCACAGATCATGTTGATTATGGTGTGAAATGGGATTGGGACAGTGGACATACAATCGAATATCGGAATAATGAGCCGCTTGCCAATGTGGATTATCCTGAATACATGAAAGAGATCTTGGAAATGCAGCGCCGTTATGGGGACAAGATCGGTATTCGGACAGGTCTTGAATTTGGCATCCAGACACATACAATTCCAAAGTACCGGGAATTGTTTCAACGATATCCGTTTGATTTTATCATTCTTTCTATTCATCAGGTGGAAGACAAAGAGTTTTGGACACAGGATTTTCAAAGAGGGAAAACACAGCAGGAATATAATGAAAAATATTATGAGGAAATGCTGGCAGTTGTTCGGGAATACAAGGATTACAGCGTGTTGGGGCACATGGATCTGATCGCCCGTTACGATGAAAAAGGCGTGTATCCGTTTGGAAAGATAAAACCGATCGTAGAAGAGATCCTGCGGATTGTTATAGCGGATGGAAAAGGAATAGAGGTCAATACATCGTCTTATCGGTATGGTCTTTCTGATACGACGCCTTCAGCGGAAATTTTAAAATTATACAGAGAACTTGGAGGAACGATCATTACAATAGGAAGCGCCAGCCATAAACCGGAACACTTGGGCGCTTATATAGAAGAAACAAAGGAAATGCTGAAAAAAGCAGGATATACGCAGTTTTGTACTTATGAAAAAATGTCGCCGATCTTTCATGATTTATAAAAATAAATTATAAAGAAAATGGTAAAAAGTTAGAATTGGTTAATGTGTACAAAAGGTTTGAAATATAATGCGCATATTGCACAAAGGACTGCTGGATAAGAAATGAAAACTATCATAAATTACAAATGAGGTGTTAAAAAGTGCAAATAACTGGGTAGTAAAGTGCGATATCATAAGAAAATAGGAATAGTGGGCAACTATAGTAACCAGAAAAAAAGAGGGAAATGTATGAGAAAGAGAATGAAAACAGTAAGAGGTCTGTGGGCAGGTTTGCTTGCGGCAGCGGTTGTGCTTACATCGGCTGCACCGTCGGCGCTGACCATACAGGCGGAAGAAGCTGATACAGGGCAGACTGTAGAAGCTTCAGGGGTGGAGTATCAGATCTATCCGACTCCCCATGAGATGACCTATCAAGATGGCGAGTTTATCATTAAGGACGTAAACATTGTTTACGATTCCGGTATTGATGAAGCAACAAAGAATCGAATGACAGAAGTCCTTTCGATCAAAGGCAAGAGTGAAAGCGCTGCCGTTACAGATGCAAAAGTTGACGGTAAGACGAATATTCTTGCAGGTATCTACGGTTCCAACGGATATGTAGATAAGTATGTAAAAGAACATTACACAGTAGATGAGACATTGTTTGACCATTATGGCTCCTATTTCCTTGCATCTAATAAAGATGAGATCGTAATCCTCGGATTGGATACAGATGCCGTATTTTATGGTATCACATCTTTGAAACATATTTTCAATCAGATGGATGGAACGACGATCCGCAACTTTGAGATGAGAGATTATGCGGATGTAAATATCCGTGGATTTATCGAAGGATATTACGGACTTCCGTGGTCTAACGAAGACAGAATGTCTCTTATGAGATTCGGAGGAGAGTTCAAGATGACGTCTTATATCTTTGCTCCGAAGGACGATGAGTATCACAAAGGAAAATGGCGTGAATTATATCCGCTAGAGGAGCTGGAGAAGATCAAAGAAATGGTAAAAGTCGGAAATGATTCGAAGTGCCGTTTCGTATGGACAGCTCATCCGTTTATGGGAGGATTTGATCAGAGCAAGGCGGACGCAGAGATTAACGCGCTTCTTCGTAAGTTTGATCAACTGTATGATGCCGGAGTTCGTCAGTTCGGAGTACTTGGCGACGACGTTGGAAATCTTCCGAGAGCGGTCGTTATTCAGATGATGACGGCAGTATCTGAATGGGCAAAAGGAAAAGGCGATGTATACGATACTGTATTCTGTCCTGCAGGATATAACCATTCTTGGCAGGAGTCAGGTTCGGGCTATGCAGAACTGAATGAGTATGATAAATCTTTCCCGGAAGATGTTAAGATCTTCTGGACAGGTGAAGCGGTGTGTCAGCCGATCGAACAGAAAACACTTGATCATTTCAGGACATATAAGGCGACAAATGGCGAACGTCGTGCCCCACTATTCTGGCTTAACTGGCCTGTAAACGACATTAACCACGGACGTCTTATGATGGGTAAAGGTGTTCAGCTTAAAACGGATGTAAATCCGGACGACCTTGCAGGTGCGGTGACAAACCCGATGCAGGAGTCAGAAGTATCGAAACCGGCGATCTTTGCAGTTGCAGATTACAGCTGGAATATCGCGGGATTTGACATGGATAAGAGCTGGGCGGATTCCTTCCCGTATATCGATGAGAATGCATCTGAGGAGCTGCATACGCTTGCAAAACATATGTCCAATCCGGAACCGAACGGTCATGGTCTTGTATTGCCGGAGTCTGAAGAGATTCAGGGATTGATCAATACATATAAGACACAGCTTGCAGCAGGAACAGTTGACGAAGCAACCTCTTCACAGTTGATCGCAGAGATGACAACGATCATCGAAGCATGCGACGGCTTCCACGCAAAGAGCATGAATGATGCAATGAAGGCGGAGATCCTTCCGTTTACAAGTTCTTTAAAAGATCTTTGTACGGCGATCCGTGCCTTTGCACAGGCGCAGGATGCGAGACAAAAAGGCAATATGGGAGCGGCTTTCGATCTGTATACGGCAGGTTCGGGAAGCTATGCGTCGTCCCAGACTTATACAAAAGAGATGTACAACGCGTCTCCGGCAGTTGTAACTCCGGGATCTACCCATTTGATTCCGCTGGCAAAAACGTTGGAAGCAACATTGTCAGGCCCGATGAACGACTATGTGGCAGGCGATGCAGAAAGACCGCTGGAGATTACGGCAGAGGCGAGCTTCAAAACATGGCAGAGCGGTAAACCGGCCGATATTATTGACGGCAGCAGTGAAACATATGCGTGGTATAACGGCGAGGAAGCAGCAGGACAGTATTATCAGGTGAACTTCAGCAGACCGACGACGATTTACGGAGTACATATCGAGAACGGCGCAGGAAGCAATAAGCCGGATGACACGTTCGGATATGCGAAACTGAAATATAAGGCGGAAGGTTCTGACGAATGGAAAGAATTAGAAGCCGGAAAAGAGTACGGTCCGTATGTGACGAATGTTAATGTAGCAGGAATTGAAATTGAAAAAGTAACGGCAGTTCGTTACGAGTGTTCAAGAGTCGGCGGTTCTGGAAAATGGCCGTCCATGCGTGAGTTCAAAGTAGATGTGCAGCCGGGAGCGGCAGATACATTTACGAAAGAAGTGATCCGCACAACAGATGGTTGGACTGTTTATAACAATGGAAATGAAAATAATGCCATCGACGGAGATGAGAGTACAAGCGTACATTACAACGTAAGACAGGGTGCCGCCACAAACCCAGATTCTATGATCGCAGGCGATTATTTCGGAGTGAAGCTGTCCGAGAAGATCACGCTTGGCAAGATCAAGATCGTTCAGGGAAATAATGATACACATGCAGATTACATGACGAACTGTGATCTCGAGTGGTCGAACGATGGGAATACATGGGAGAAGATTGCTACGTTTGAGAATAAACGCACGATTGAGGTTGACGTATCCGATAAGAATATTCAGGCGCAGTATGTTCGGATTAAACAAAATAAAGAGCAGAAAAACTGGTTTGCAATCAGAGAATTTGATGTTGACTCGAAAGTATGGTTCAACTCGAAAGTTTATACAAACGTAGATGCTTACAAAGAGTACAAAGCGAACATTTTGGATGAAAGCGCTGAGATTGAAGCAAAGAATGATATTACATTGAAGAAAGATCAGTATATCGGGTTGAAATTAGACCGCATCCATGAGATTAAAGCAATCGAGAAGAACTTGGAGAATGCAGATAAGCTTACTCTTGAAACGTCTCTCAATGCATATGAGTGGACAGCATATGATGCAAAGAAACCGGGAGATGCAAGATACATCAGATTGATCAACAAAACAAATGATGATGTAACATTCAACCTGAAACAGTTCACTGTAAATACAGTAGAGTTTAAAGGGAAATCACTGCATTCACAGAGTGGTAACTATACGATTACAGATCCTGAGAAAGCGTTCGATGGAGACAGAACGACAGAGGCTGTTTATCAGACATCTCAGAATGCAGGTGTTTGGTTCGTATATGATCTCGGACAGACCATTCACTTTGATACGTTCAAGGCTGTTTGTCAGGATGGAGAACATGACTTTATCAGACATGGTAAATTCTCTGTTTCTACAGACGGAGAGACATGGTCAGAGATTATGACGCTTGGTTCACAGGATGGACCGAATGAAGGAGAGGCGCAGAATACAGATGAGATCGGCGCTGTACTTCCGAATCATGAAACTTCTTACAATACAAAAGAAGTGAAAGATATTAATAAAGATGCACGTTACCTGAAATTTGAGGTGACAAGAACAAAAGTAGGTTCTGATAAGTGGGTTCGTTTCAGCGAGCTTGAGATCAATGGCGGAGCGTATGTTCCGAGCGAGAATGATCCGACATATGAAAGTTCATGTCTTGATACACAGAACGGAAGATTCTCTTATCTGTCAGATATGAATCTTGCGACAGCATTCATTCCGGCAGAAGAGAGCGGATCACTTGTTTACCATGTGTCAGATGACAATAACCGCAACATGATCAAGATCATTCAGAGAGCGGACGCGATTTCAAAAGCAGACGTAAGTGTAAGAACATTCGCGGAAGCAGAAAAATGGCAGAAAGTCGGAACGTTGACACAGACAGTGAATGAATATGTTCTTCCGGCAGACACAGTTCTTCTTGATGTTAAGATTGAGTGGAAAAATACAAAACTCGGCCTTACAGAAATGTTCATCACGAAAACAGACGCAACTTCGGTTGATAAAGCGGAATTGGCTGCATTGATCGAAGAAGCGAAAACACTTGATACATCGAAGTGGACAAAAGACAGCGCTGATGCATATAAGGCTGCTGTTGAGACTGGAAAAGCAATCAACGACAGCGTCGGAGCAGGTCAGGGAAGTGTAGACCGTGCAGTTCAGGCAATCAAGAATGCGAAAGTTGCAGACGGCGATAAAGAAAAATTAAAAGGCGATGCAGCATTGCTTGAGGCAGCGTTAAAAGATGCGCTGAAAGATGAAGATGCAAAAGACTATACGGCAAGAACATGGCGTCCGTACAAAACTGCGTTAAATGCAGTTGAAGCGGCTGCGGCAGCAGAAAATGTGGAGAACACATCGATTGCTGATGTAGAAAAAGTGCTTGCAGATCTGGAAGCGGCGAAAGCGGCGCTTGTATATGATCCGACAAATATGGAACTGGCAATTCTGGAATCAGAGTCTGCACAGGATCTGATCGATGCAACACAGAAACCGTATGAAGTATACACAAAAGAATCCTGGGATAAATTTGTGGCAGAGAAAGCAGAATTGGATACTTTGATCAATCGGGAACCGAAGGCTCATCCGGATGAATTTGCACAGGCGCTTCAGGAAATGAAGGCGGCAAAAGAAGGATTGAAAACAATCACAGAACCGGATCAGACAGAGGAACAGCTTCGCGCGATGATCGCTTCGGCAAAAGCGTATGAGGAGAAAAAAGATACTTATACAAAAGACAGCTATGCGAACTTAGCGGCAGAGACAGCGGAAGCTGAAAAAGCGCTTAACAGCGGTGACAAAGAGAAAATGAAAGATGCGATCAAGAATCTTGATGCGGCAGTGAAAGGACTTGTTCTCAGAGCAAATGAAGCTGAACTGAAAGCGTACATAGAAGGAATTCAGTTGGAAGACGAGTCTAAATATACAGAAGAGACATATAAATCATATAAAGAAGCATACGATAATCTGAAAGCGCTTCTTGAACGTGATCTGACAAATGTTTCTGCTGAGGAATATGCAGACTTGAAAACAGCTTTTGAAAAAGCAGAGAAAGCGTTAGTTACAAAACCGGAGAACCCGGATCCGGAAAATCCGGATAAAGAAGCTCCGTCAGCACCGTCTGATCTGAAAGTAACAGATACAACAGATACGACAGTTAAGATCGAGTGGAAAGCATCCAAAGACAATGTAGGAGTTGCAGGATATGAAATCTTTGTAAATGGAAAAACAATCGGTACGGTAAACAGCGATGCTCTTACAGCAGAGATTGTAAAACTGGCGCCGAATACAGAGTACAAGATTGAAGTTGCGGCGTTTGACAAAGCAGGAAATAAATCTGCGGCAGCTTCTGTAAAAGCAAAGACAAAAGAAGGCAAAGCGGCGGCAGCACCGGAGACTCCTGAAGTGAGACCGGGCGCTGTGCAGACAGGCGATGCGACACCGTTTACAGCATTGTTCATGATGATGCTTATGGCAGCGGCAATGTTTGCAGGAGTTTCTGCAGTCAGAGTGAAGAAGAGAAAATAAAGCGACGGTTCAATCGTTCAGTTTGATAATGTGAACTGCTGAAACCTAAAGGGGCATGATTTCGGTCATGTCCCTTTTTGATAAGTTTCTCTGTTTTTTTGAGGCTGTAAAAAATGGATTTTAAATTTTGTTGAAATTTTTTATAGAATAAGTAAGAAAAAGCTTGCAATTATAAAAGTTATATGATAATATTAAAAACGGTTCTGCTACAGCAGTATCTAAAAACAATGGCCCCGTGGTCAAGCGGTTAAGACATCGCCCTTTCACGGCGGTAACACGGGT
>CAJLUP010000021.1 GCA_905209865.1 uncultured Lachnospiraceae bacterium | reverse complement strand
CCGTTTAATTCCACATAGGCAATAAAACGGTTCGGACGCTCTACAAATTTCGCCTTATAAATTCGTTCGTATTTCATTTTTTACCTCGCTCTGACACAACGCAGACAACTCCGTCTCCCACTTTTTACGGTCTGCTGAAAAAACAAAAAGCAGAGTTTTTCATTCACCCTGCTTTTCTTATTTACAGAATTTTCGACAAAAATTCTTTCAATCTCGGATTCTTCGGATTGCCGAAAAATTCTTCCGGTTCTGCTTCCTCTACGATCTGTCCGTCATCCATGAAGATCACCCTCGATGCAACCTCTTTTGCAAATCCCATTTCATGCGTCACAACAACCATCGTCATCCCTTCCTGCGCAAGCTTCTTCATCAATTCAAGAACTTCTCCTACCATCTCAGGATCAAGAGCCGACGTCGGTTCATCAAACAAGATCACATCCGGATTCATCGCCAGAGAACGGATGATTGCAACCCTCTGCTTCTGTCCGCCGGACAAAGTAGACGGATAAACGTCTGCCTTATCATCAAGACCGATCCGCTTAAGCAGATCGAGCGCCTGCTTCTTTGTGTCGCTTTTGATCTGTTCCTTCGTCGTCGTGATCGGGATCAGTTCCTCTTTGCTGCTTCGGAACATATTTTTCAAACGGATCATCCTGTTTTTATTTTTTGCTTTCTTCAGATCTTTACACTGCAGATATGCCGGAGCCATCATCACATTTTGAAGCACCGTCTTATTATTAAACAGATTAAAATGTTGAAATACCATTCCCATATGGCGTCGATGTACATTAATATCAACTTTCATATCCGCGATATCGACTCCCTTAAAAACAATATTTCCCGAAGTCGGATCTTCCATACAGTTTAAGCAGCGGAGAAACGTACTTTTTCCGGAACCTGACGGTCCGAGCACTGCGACGATGTCGCCTTTATTGATCGTGATATTGATGCCCTTTAAGATCTCAAGATCACCAAAGCTTTTTCTAAGATTAATTACGTCTATCACTCTTCTTCAGGCTCCTTTCCAATAATTTTACAAGCAATGTCACAACAAGGATCAATGCAATATAAATGAGCGCCATTACAAGATACGGAACCATGAACTCATAGCTGTTTGTTCCGATATAGTTAAATGCCACATACAAATCTGCAGCGCCTACAAAACTTACGACTGACGTCTCTTTAATCAATGCGATAAACTCATTTCCGAGCGTCGGAAGAATATTTTTAACTGCCTGCGGAATAACGATCTTCATCATACTTGCTCCGAAGCTTAAACCAACTGCCCGTCCCGCTTCCATCTGTCCGCTGTCCACAGACTGAATTCCGCTTCGCATAATCTCTGAAATATATGCGCCGCTGTTCAGTCCAAATACAAGCATCGCCACTTGGACGCCCGTTATATTCCATCCGATAATCGGAAGAAGTACATAATAAAATACAAGAAGCTGGACAACCATCGGCGTCCCTCTGAACATTGCCACATAAACACTGCATATTCCGTTCAAGATTCGCGGAAACAGTTTATATTTCGGCAGTACTCTTGCCGTTGCAATGATCGTACCGATCAAAATACCGATAACCAGACCGACAACTGCAATAAGGACTGTGTTCTGCAAACCTTGTACAACTTTCACATAGCCATTTTGATCGATAAATATTTCTATAAACTTATCTACTTTTGCACTAAAATTACCCATTACTTTCCTCTTTGCTTTCTTCTCTCAAACGTCCAAAGAAAGGAAAACGCCGATACCCCCTGCTTCGGAGAATACCCGTATTTTCCTTTCTGACTCAATCCTGTTTTTTGTTTTTTTGCAAAACGCCCCGCCTCAAAGCTGCCTGATCCGGATTCTTTTTCGTTCCTTATCTCTGTTTCAGAAACCGCTCTTCGGATCGCACCTATTGTTTCCCTGCTTTACAGAAAATTTACTGCATTGCATTAATTGCTTCTGTGATCGCTGTAGCAGGAGCCGCATCGATGATCACATATTTGATATTTCCATTCAGCATATCCTGAACTGCAAGTGATCCGCTCTTGTACGGCTGACATGTAGCCGGAAGTCCTTCAAATCCGAAATCTTCGTCTCCTTCAATGTAGCTCTGTGCTGTTGTTCCCTGCTGTACGCCGATCTTATCTTCTTTTGTTAATTCTCCGAGTTTTGCTGCAACTGCATCTGCATCTTTCAGATCATCGAATGTCTTGTCATCGCTCGGAACGATCAGACGCTGTGAAGCCTGATAATATGTATCTGAGAATGTTACATATTCTTTTCTTTCATCATTCACTGTAAGTCCTGCGATAGCAAGATCACATTTATGCTGTCCAACGGAAAGACATACTGCATCGAAATCCATATTCTGAATTACAAGTTCTTTTCCGAGTTTCTCCGCAAGAAGAGCTGCCAGTTCCATGTCGATTCCGACATATTTGTCACCCTTTGTATACTCAAACGGCTCAAACGCTGCGTTTGTAGCAACAACTAACTGATCTTTACTCTCGTCAAGCTTCGCTGATTCTACTGCTGTCGGCTCTCCGCCTCCGAAATATTTGTCACAAATCTCGTCCAGTGTTCCGTCTTCTTTTACTTCTTTGATGAATGCATTCACCTGCTCAATAAGTTCCGGCTGATCTTTATCAATACCAAAAGCATATTCCTCATTCGTCAGATCAACATCGATCACCTTCGCTGTCTTCGCGCTGCTTCCTTTATCTTCTGTCTTGTCATCTTCTTTACTTCCGCAGCCTACCGCCAGTCCGGCAACAAGCGCTGCGCTCAAAACTACTGCTAAAAACTTCTTCATTTTTGTACCCTCCATTTATGATTTCATTACTCAATGCTGAATCATTCTGCAGCTCATGACCTTCATTCTAACACGTTTTGCATAAAAATCAAGTACTTTTTTCGCTTTTATGCACTCATTTTCCACTTTTTTGTATATTATACATGGTTTTATGCATATTTCAAATCATTTATGCATCATTTTATTACTCACTCTCTTTTCGGAAAATATTTGTTATGCAAGCAGCGTTTTTATTCCAAAATAAAGAAGTACGATCACACCCAAAACGATTCTGTAATAACCAAATACTTTAAAATCATGCTTCCTGATATACTGCATAAGGAATTTGATTGCAAAGATTGAAACGACAAATGAAACCGCTGTTCCAAGCAGAAGCAAAAATATCTGCATTCCCGTAAAATTCAAACCGAATTTGATCAATTTCAAAAAGCTTGCTCCGAACATTGCAGGAATTGCAAGGAAAAATGTAAATTCTGCCGCAACGCTTCTTGACACTCCGATCAAAAGCGCGCCCACGATCGTCGCACCGGAACGAGACGTTCCCGGAATCAGTGCAAGCGCCTGAAATACTCCGATGATCAGAACTGTCTGTACTGTAAGCTGGGAAAGCTTCTCCACTTTCGGCTGTTTATCTTTCTGATAATTTTCGATCACAATAAACAAAACTCCGTAAATAATCAATGTAGCCGCAACAACATAAGAATTGTTAAACTTCTCTTCTATAAAATCATTAAAGGGCAGTCCGATCAGCATTGCAGGGATCGAACCTATGATAACTTTGACCCATAGCTGGATCGTCAGCATCTTCTGCTTCTGCGTCTTCTTCGGCGAAAACGGATTCAGCTTATGGAAATACATTACGACAACCGCCAATATCGCGCCAAGCTGGATCACGACATAAAACATATCAAGAAATGACTGATTCTGTTTTAACTGCAGCACTTCTTCCAACAGGATCAAATGTCCGGTGCTGCTGATCGGCAGCCATTCCGTAATTCCTTCCACAATACCGAATATAATTACTTTTAACGCTTCTAACATCTTGTTTCTCCTCCTCCGAGAACGAATCTCTCAATCACTTCTGCAACGCCGTCCTCTTCGTTTGACAGGGTGATATAATCTGCGGTCTCCTTTACATGCGGCTCTCCGTTCGCCATTGCAACTCCGAAACCGACTTCTTTAAGCATTACGGTATCATTATCTCCGTCTCCGCATGCCATGATCTCTTCTCTTTTAATCCCAAGTCTTTTACCTAGATTGACGAGTCCGGTTCCTTTGTTGACGCCCGCCGCGTTGATCTCTATATTATATCGAAGAGAACCGACCAGTTCTAAATCTTTATGACGGGCAAGCTCTTTCCATGCGATTTTTCTTTCTTCCATATCCGCAAACAGCGCCTGCGTTTTATCAAGACCTCTGTTTTCCCTGTCCACAAGTCCAAACAGATCTTCTACCGGAATACGCGTTTTCCGCATATATTCCCACATATTCGGATTTTTGTGGTATCGTTCCACAAGCGCCATCTTTTCTGCCGGAGCGTACCCCTGTCCGTCAAAATATACCTCTTGTAGAGTATCATATTTTCGACAGATTTCCAACGCCTTTTTCGCGGATTCGACAGGAAGTAAATGCTCTTCTATCACTTGTCCTGTGCGTGTATCAATGATTCTTGCCCCATTAGATGTCAGCGCGTAATCCATCCCCGGAAATTCTCTTAATTCTTCCGGTACTCCCATCCACGGACGTCCTGTCGCCACAAGCACAACAACCCCTTCCCGGATTGCCCTCTCAAGAACGTTTCGCGTCCGCTTTGTCAGTTCTTTTTTATCGGTCAATAAAGTTCCGTCCAGATCAAGTCCGACCATTTTTATCTTATGTGTCATAATACACCTCATTTCTCTGTGCCCTGCCTGCATATATCCTTTTTCCGTCCTGGTGTTTTCTTTGGAAACAGACAGAAAACAACTGTTTTTCATGGAAGATCATGGCTCTATCATATCAGAGTTTGCCAAATAACGCAATTTGTAGTATAATGATTGTTCAGCACCTAAAAATGCTTTAAGAAAGGAATTTAAATTTATGAAATTCTGCAAAAAACGATGGATGAAATCAGGAATTATCCTGGTCAGTTCTCTCGGAATTGTACTTTCAGTTTTTCCTTCATTCGCAGATGATAACATTGACAATCTACAAGGACAAACTTCTGCACTCGAAAGTGAATTAGACGGTATCAACAAAGACATTCTCAGTTTAAGCGATGAGATTTCCACAACCGAAATGCAGGTTGAGATTTTAAACGGTGAGATTGCCCGTACTTCCGATGATCTAGTTGAAGCTGAAAAAAATGAAAATGAGCAGTATGAAAACATGAAATCCCGTATTAAGTATATGTATGAACACGGGAACGCAACACTTCTTGAAATGCTCTTTTCAGCAGAAAACATGGCAGATTTTATAAACAAGGCAGATTTTATAGAAAATCTGAGCGAGTATGACAAAACTGCCCTGGATGATCTGAAAGAGATTTATAAAAACATTGAAGATCAGAAAAACACATTGGAAACTCAGCAGGACTCCCTTCTTGACCTGAAAGATGAGCTTAAGAAAAAGCAGGCTGAACTTCAAGCGAAAGCCAAAGAAACTTCAACGAACCTTACAGATGTACAGGCAAAATTAGAAAAGGCAAAAGCAGAAGAAGCCGCCCGCATCGAAGCCGAACGGCTTGCACAGCTTCAGGCTCAGCAAAACGGAGGCTATGACGATACCATTACCAATAACGGAGGACATATAGACGCTTCCACTACCGACGTCAAGCTTTTGGCGGCAATCCTGCAGTGCGAAGCACATCAGGATTATGATTCTTTGCTTGCCGTTGCAACTGTCATCTTGAATCGTGTAGAAAGTCCTCGATTCCCAAATTCAATCAGCGGAGTTATCTACGCAAGCGGACAGTTTGAGCCGGTATGGACAGGACGTCTTGACAGCGTTTTAGCAAAAGGACCTACTTCTTTGTCAATTCAGGTTGCAGAGGATGCGATCAACGGCGCAAGACTTGCCGCGGTAGCAGATTGTTACTATTTCCTCTATGCAGGATCAACAAACAGACCAGGCGTTAATATAGGAAATAATCTTTTCTTCCCAAGCTGGTAAAGATATCGGCATCGAAGCCGAAACAAGAAATCCCCGGAACAATAAACCTGTTCCGGGGATTTCTTGTTTTTCCTCTCTATACTGCCGTCTGTCTGACTTAGCTTTTCTTTATAAATGTCGCACCACATTTCGGACACCTTACTTCAATCTTCCCTTTTCCTTTCGGAATACGGATCTTCTGCTTACATGACGGACATGTATAGATATGATATACCTTTCTTTGCTGCCAGATATTCTTCTGATTCTGAAACCAATTCCTGATCTTGCAGGTCTTCATAAGATATGCCTGATTCTCCGCATAACGTTTCGAAACGTTTCTTGAAAACACCCTGAAATAACAATAGATCACGATTGCCCATCCCAGGATGTAAAAAAGCATACTTACCGCAGTCTCTCTGAAAAACGCAGACAGAAGAACCACTGTCAGTCCTGTGACAAGAAGAAACTTTGACAACTGATCAAGGCCGTATCTTCCCTGCATAAAACGTATTAATTTTTCTTTCATTTTCATCCATCCTTCTGCACAAATGCCATTTTGATATGAATAACATTCTCTCTCGTTTCTTCTGCAAAGTCAATTAAAAGATTATAAAATCTTACTGTCTCCGACCTGTTTTTATTCTTCTTCATTTAATATATTTCCGCATATTGTATCGGAAATCAAATACACAATCTTCGAATCATTCAACATCACATATCTGTCATCTCCGATCTTATTTCCTATATATAATGTCAATTTCTTTTCTTTTTCGTCCTCCTTATAAGTCACCTCTGCCACAATCTTTGAAGCTTCATCCAGACCATATTCCGGCAATTCTTCTTCGTCCGCACAATAATCTGCCGTCTCGGAAAGCTGCACAGCTCCAAGTCCTCCGGATATTGCAGTTATCTGCTCTGCCTGTGACTCGTCTGCACTGTCATAGACAACAGAGGTTCCATTTTGCGTGATGACTGCCTTCACAAGATTTCCACTTCCAATCGACGGGTAATCGTCAAGCTGCACCAAATCTTCTTCCGTATAATTCAAAGACTCAATAACCTGACCAGAAACAGTATAAACAGATTTCTCTCCGCCTAATGCTGCATAGATATCGTCCCCTGTATTATTTCCGAAATAAACAGAAGTTATATCGCCGTCATCATCTGTATATTCAATCGTATAAATGGGAACGTCCAAACCATAGTCTTTTGCTTCATCTGCATTTTCCAACTTCCGATTTGCAGAAATACTGCCGACTGTATCTGCAATTTCATCCATAACAGCTTGATTAAGCGGGAAATCATGATCCGAAGCATCATACCACACGCCGTCTTCTTTCTCAAAGTTCATCTCTCCGTTTTCCATATTCAAGGTGATCTTTTTCATCTCGTTTCCATCTGTGTCTGTAATCTGTATCTTCGTATCTGCCCGCGCCTGTTCGTTCTGATTCCACGCGCATACTCCCATGTATACTCCTACAAGCGCAAGGAAAACAAGTACGAGCAGACACAATTTTCTTTTTTTCGTCATGCTTTTCTCCTCCTGTACCAAACGACAAAACCACTAAGCAAAACTACTGCCGGGATTCCAAAGATCATCAGCGTCCCAAACAATCCTGCATGCTGAACGGCGTTATATTCTACACTGAGACTTTTTGCCTCGATTGAAACATTTTTCACATTTTCAAAATTTGCCGCTGCCACATTCATGAACAACTGTGTATTTTCCAATTCTGTAAAGGTATCTGTAATCTGTTCATTGATCAGACTTCCTGCAGAGATCACAGTCAATCTGCTTTCTTTCTCTGTACCTTCCGCAGATTCTTCCGAAACTTCTGCATTTTCTCCTTCATTTTCTTCTGAAGTTTCTGTCTCTTTTGTATCTGAGGAAGACTCGCTTACTGTTTCCTTCGCATATGCTCCGAGAATATACTCTCCCTGCTTCTGATCCTGCTGCGTCACCGCAAACGCCTGATCAGATGTTGACATAAACGGAACCGTCGTGATCGTATCCCTTGCCGGATCGTTCACCGTCATTCCATGAGTATTCATAACGAGTGTCATCTCTGATTTGATCTGTTCTGCCAAATCTCCGCTTACAGTCAGTTCCGGGAAAATACAATACGGATTATTCTGATAACACCTCGTCGTATCTGCAATGTAACCGTTTTCCATTGTCATTCCATATTCGGACATGATACTTGTCAGGTTCGGAAGCTTATCTCCTTCTGTTTCTCCCAGCAGGATCGTCACTTTTCCGCCTTGCTGCAAATATGTCTGCAGCATCGTCTTCTCATCTTCCGTCAGATCAGACGTCATCGCATTCATAATAAGAAGATCACAGTCATCCGGTACTGATGTTGACATAAGCAAATTCACTTCTGACAACTCATACCCACTTTTATTCATCATCTCTGTTATCGTTTCTGAAAGATCCTGTTCCCCGTGTCCTGTTGACACATAGACTTTCTTTGTCTCCTCACTGGTCACATAGTTCAGAGCACTCGTAAGCTGCCCCTCTCCGTCAAACGATGTATACGATGTACTTCCATAATAATAGTAGGAATATTCATCCATCACCAAAATATCGTCAAAAGAAACCGTTGTCTTCTTTCCCGTTTCTTCACAGGAAATCACGATCGTATTTTCTGTCGTTTCATATTCTGATAAAGCAGACGGATGAAGTACCGGATCGATCCATTCCATACGGATTTTATCCGATAAAGCCACATATTTATTCAGAAATGTGACGATTCGTTCGTCCGTATTCTCTTTTACCGCAAGTACCTTCATCGATATTTCTTTATCTGTCTCTTTCAGGAAATCTTTTGTCGTATCTGAGATTTCATAAATTTTCGTACTGCTCACATCTATCTTTCGGAACTTCTCCGGTATCTGACATGCAATCAGGTTCACGACAACTATAATTGCAAGAAAAACTGCCGTCATCGTCACACTATACGCTCCGTGTTTTTTAGCAGCGCTTTCCCAAAGTCGTCTTCTGATCGACTGCACTGTCAGAAATAAAAACAATGCGATAATCGACAGATACAGTACGATTCCGCTCACATCCACAATACTGTTTTGCGTGATATCGGTAAAAACATTTGCCAGAGCGAACCTGCCAAGAAGCTCTGTAAACAGATTTTCATAAAGCGTCGCTTTCACGAAATACACTGCTGCCGCTGCAGCGATCCCGACAGCCCCTGCGCCTCCCGCGATCACAAAGCTGTTCGTCATTCTCCATATATAAAAAGCTGCTGCCAAAAGAAGTAAAATCACAAACACAAGTCCGCTCACCGCCGTATTCGGAAAAAGAGATAAAATACCATCCCATAAATACAGCATCAGCAAGATACCAAATGTCCCGATATACGCAATGATCTGACTTTCTGTAAGCGCTGACAAAAACATTCCGATAGAGGCAAAAACACAGCCAAGCAGGAAAAACATCAGAATTGAAATATAATCAACCGTCAAATATGCCGTCCCTTGTGATTTAATAATAAGAGGGAACATGCAAAATATAAGGTTCGGGATTGCGATTACCGTCGCCATCGCCAGATATTTGCCTGCCACAACGTTCCATAAACTGACCGGCGCTGTCAACAGAAGCTGATCTGTCTTATTCTTTCTCTCTTCTGCAAACGAACGCATCGTAATCAGAGGAATCCCGACAATAAATACAATCAATGATCCTGACAGCGTATAAGAAAAGTACGGATATCCAGCCGTCATGTTATACGCCATAAAATAAATTCCGGTAAATGCAATAAGGAAAGCGATAAATACGCATCCTGTCATAGACTGAAAATAAGACTTTAATTCCTTTTTATAAACTGCCTTCATCTGATTTTCCTCCCTCTGCATTCCTTTCTATCTTGTCATTCTGTGTCAGCTTCATAAACGCTTCTTCCAAACTCGTTTCAGGAACCGACAACGAATACAGTGGTTTTTCCGCCTTCGCAAACGCACGGAAAACCTCTTCTCTTATTTTCCTGTTATGCTGATCGCTTTTCTCTCCGGTCACTTTCATCTGCACATAAGTACAATTTTCGTCTTTCGTGCGGATCTGCATCGTCTGAACTCCAATAATCTGCCCGAGTATTCTGCGGACATCTTCCTCCGAAGCTGCTGTTTCCAGCTCGATCACATCGCGAAAACCTGCCATCTTCTCCAGGTTTTCCAACGTATCCTGCGCCACCAGCTTTCCTTTGGAAATAATCAGAATATAATCGCATACTTCTCTGATCTCCGCCAATATATGTGAACTTAAAATAACCGTATGGTTCTTCGCCAGCTTACGGATCAAATCTCTGATCTCAATGATCTGTTTCGGATCAAGTCCAACACTTGGTTCATCAAGAATAATCATATCCGGAAATCCTAAGATTGCCTGCGCCAGTCCGACTCTCTGACGATAGCCTTTCGAAAGATTTCGGATCAGACGATGTTCCACATCCTGAACCTTTGCCATTTTTTCGGCTTCATCAACAGCTTCTCTTCGTTCACTTTTTCGAATTCCTTTCAGTTCTGCTGCAAAATCCAAATATTCCCGTACAGTCATATCCATATAAAGGGGCGGATGCTCCGGCAAGTATCCGATATATCTTTTTGCTTTCTCAGGTTCTTTCAAAATGTCATGCCCATTAATCAGCACTTCCCCTTGAGTTGCCCCCAGACACCCTGTCATAATGTTCATTGTCGTAGATTTTCCGGCTCCGTTAGGACCCAAAAAACCGTAGACCATTCCCGGCTTAATCTGAAAGTCCAGGTGATCTACGGCTAAATGATTTCCATATTTTTTTACCAGATTTTTTACTTCGATCAAAATGATATCCTCCTAACTTTGTATTCTTTCTGTGGATTTCCGCATGCCTCTTCTGTCCGAGGCATGCATCTTCTTAATATACTTTTCAATATACTTTATATTTCATTTCCACATATTTCATACAATATATTTGTTTAAGACGATATCAAACCTATGTGAATCTTTTGTGTTAGAACTGTGATATTTTATAGCATACATTCATGTATGGCCTGCGGCGTCAGCTTTCCTTCCTCCATCACTTTCAAAAGATGATCCCTGTCTTTTGGAAGCGCGCACCACGCCAGCCCGCAGCCTGCTGAAATAGTTCCCGGAACAGGGATCAGTCTTCCCGGTTTCCCCTCTTCCTTACATCTTTTTTCCATTGCCATTGCATCCGTTGTCGTATAGAAAGTAATGACGATCTTTTTTTCATTTTTTCTCATTCTTTCCTCATTCTCTACTTTTGCTATCTGCCTTCTGTTACTATTCTTCCCCGGCAAGTTCTTTGACCGCCTGGATTGCCTTATCGATCTCTTCTTCAGTGTTATAATGAGAGAAACTAAATCTGACCGCGCCCTGCATCTTTGTTCCAAGCGCTTCATGCATCAGCGGCGCGCAATGTGCTCCGGGCCGCGTAACGATCCCGTAACCTCGGCTCACCTCATCGCTTACCTGCGCCGAATCATACTCTCCGATATTTAAAGAAACGATCGCCGCCCTTCTGTCCGTCCGAAAATCTCCATACACTTTCACATTCGGGATCAGGGCAACTCCGTCATAAAATCGACGCATCAGCTCCAACTCTCTTTTCCGCAGACGCTCCACTCCTTCTTTTTCCAGGAAAGATAATGCCGCCCGAAGTCCCGCAATCCCGTGACCATTTAACGTTCCTGCTTCAAGAGCCTCTGGCATCTGTGCAGGATGATGCGTATTATAAGAATCAATCCCGCTGCCGCCTGACAAAAGCGGACGGATCTTTACACCGCTTTTCACATACATTCCGCCTGTCCCCTGCGGTCCCATCAATCCTTTATGTCCGGTAAAACAAAGGACGGAAATCCCGTATTTCTGCACATCAATATCCCATATTCCCGCAGTCTGGGATGCATCAACAATAAAAAGGATCCCATGCTTTGCCGCAATCTTTCCAACCGTTTCCAATGAGATCATATTCCCTGTCAGATTGGAGGCATGTGTACATATGATCGCCTTCGTATTTTCGCGAACTGCCTTTTCCATCTCTTCATAAGAAATATTGCCGTATTCGTCGCATTTAAGGATCGTCATCTCTACGCCCTGCTCACGGCGCTCATACAAAGGCCGCAGCACGGAGTTATGTTCCAACACAGTTGTGATCACATGATCTTTCGGATCAAGAAGCCCTTTAACCGCAATGTTTAACGCTTCTGTAGAATTTGCGGTAAACACGATTTCTCCGGCGCTTTCTGCATGAAAAAGCCGGGCAAACGCCTCCCTTGTCTCATAGATCGTCTCTGCTGCCGTCAGCGCCGGCTCTGCTGCCCCTCTTCCTGAATTTCCCATCCGTCCAAACGCCTCTGTCACTGCCCGCCGCACTTCCTCCGGCTTTTGCAAAGTTGTAGCTGCATTATCCAAATAGATCATTCCAACTTTCCTCCCTGTCATCAGCGGATATAGATTTTCGCTTCTTCACCTTCTGAGTCCAAAACGGTTCCTACAACAGAGACTTTTGTTTCCATTCCTGCCTTTTCAAATGCCTCAAGCAGCGCCTCTGCCTCTTCTTTCGGAACTGCCGCCAGCAAACCTCCCGAAGTTTGGGGATCACTGAGCAAATCCATATACATCTCATCCGTATCCCCTGCATCGAGCAGAGAAGCCACATGTGCTCTGTTCCGATATGCACCTCCCGGAACAAGTCCCATCTGGGCATATTCTTTCGCCCCATCAATACAGGCAATCTCCTGTGGATGCAGACAAATCTTCGCTCTGCTTGCAGAAGCCATTTCCGCACAGTGCCCTAATAGTCCAAAGCCTGTAACATCTGTACATGCATGGATCGTAAACTTTTCCAAAACTTCCCTCGCCTTTTTATTTAGCCGGGTCATCACCGCAATCACTTCTTCCTTCGCTGATTCGGATACCATCTGCGCCTTAACTGCCGTATTCACAATCCCAATGCCAAGCTGTTTCGTCAGCACAAGAACATCCCCTTTTTTACAGCCGAAGTTTTTATAGATCCGATCCGGATGTACAAGTCCCATAACCGAAAGTCCATATTTCGGAACATCATCCTGTATGGAATGTCCGCCCACAAGTACTGCGCCTGCCTCACGGACTTTTTCCGCTCCGCCCCGCAAGATCTCTCCGAGATAATCAGGATCAAGTTCCCCCGGAAAGCAGACAATGTTTAAAGCGATCTTCGGTTCTCCTCCCATGGCATAGATATCGCTGAGCGCATTTGCCGCCGCAATCTGACCAAACGTATAAGGATCGTCTGCCACCGGAGTAAAAAAGTCCAGTGTCTGAATCACCGCCGTATCGTCTGAAAGCTTGTACACAGCCGCGTCATCCGAAGTTTCAAATCCGACAAGAAGATTCTCATCATAAAACTTCGGAAGGCTTCCAAGTACCTTTCCCAACGTGTCCGGTCCGATCTTTGCGGCACAGCCGCCATGCTTTGCAAATTGTGTCAAACGGATCTTCTCCATCTTCCTCACCTCATCTATTTCTTATCATATATCTTATGTTTTCTCCTACGATGCGTGTATTGTTACAATAAACAGGAATCTTCGATTCTTTTAACAGCCTATGCTCCGTTTCCGATATACAAGAAACATGCCTGCTCCCGAAAGGACTGCGCATACGAGCAGCAGCGCTGCGGTTGTCTGATCTCCTGTCTGAGGAGTCGTCTTATCCGATCTTGGCTGCTCCGGCTGCGGCTGAACCGGCTGCTCCGGCTGCGGATTAGGATTAGGAGCTGCATCCTTCACAAGTTTATCAGCTGCTGCATTCAGTGCGTTTAATGCGTTATTTACTTCTGTCTGAGTTGCATTTTCATCAGCTGCTGTTTCTTTTGCCGCATCCAATGCCGCCTCAAATGCATTCCAGCTCTCTGCTGTGTAATCCTCTTTCTTCAAAGCTTCTGCCTCTTTAATCGCTGCGTTGAGTTCTGTTTTATCTGCTTTTTCCGGCTCCGGGTTCTCACGCTTAGCAACTTTTCTTGCCAGCGCGTTTGTCGCATCTAAAGCGCGGTCTGTCTCGGAGTGAACGAGCATACGGTCTTTTTCAGTTGCTGCTACTGCAGAACCTTGATATGTCCCCTTCTGCGGTTTTGCCAAATGCTCTACAACATCTGTCAAATTTGTTTTTTCTTCTGCTGTTGCGTTCTCGCTGTTCAACAGATATTTTGCCTTTGCTACGTCACGGATTCCCTGTTTAAACAGTTCATAACGCGGTGTGCTGTAGAAGGAAGCGTTGAAGTCCTCTCCTACCGCTTCTCTTTCTATCGGATAAATAAACCATCCGTCGCCCGGCTCCCAGTAACGGTACGTTGCATCACCTTGCATATCGTATACATAGTTATCCCATGCCCAGCGCATATAGCCGTCTGTTCCTAATGTCATCGTGTACCAGATATCCCAGTAGTTATCTCCCGGATCGCTGATCATAAAGTTACTCGGATAATCTCCCGTACATGTGTACATCGTTGTCGTCAGACCTAGTTCTCTGCGGTGATCTGACAGATCGTTCATCTGCTGGACGTTTCCTGTATTTCCCAAGTTGATCGAAATATCATCAATGCGGTCTGTGAACTCATAATATTCCGGTGCGGCATAATTCAACGCCGAAGAAATCTTAAAGTGATTTCCTTCTTCATCTTTTACTGATTCAATCATCTCAACAGCCGGTTCAAGCTGGTCGAGTCCTCTTTCGTCCATTGAAATATAAGTAATCTCAAACCATCCCATTTCTTTGGAATGTTTCATAAAATCCCTTAAGAACGGTTCCCACATTGCTTTCCACGCAGCAGTTCCCGGATTATGTGATTCTTTTACCACTTTATCCTGAGCTTCATCGTAGTAAGCAATCTGATTGTTCCACGGAACGATACTGTAGCACTTAATCTGTCCGATTCCGTTTGCCGGATCTAAAACTCCGCACTCGATCATGAAGTTGATCCACGCGTCATACCATTCATAATCAAATTCCCATGTTCCGTCTGTTTTCTTCGTCCATTTTACCATTGAAAGATCGTTATAATATGACTGATGGTTCCATGCCTCTTCTACGATATTGGCAACTGCGTCATGCCCTCCGATCGAAACATAATCTTTGATCGAGTCTCTCATCAAATTAAAGTGTTTTTCTGTAAAATAAAACGCTTCCCGCACTTCATTTGTGATGCCGCCGGACGGTTTTTCACCTAAACCTAAGTAATAGTTTGCAACTGAAAACGGATGCTGCCATACTTGAAGTTCTGTTGCCTCAGGTGCCGGCTGTACAAGGTTCAGCACTTCGATGTTGTACTTAAGCTCGAAGGGCTTATCTAATTCGTCTGCTGAAACTGTAATCGTACCTGTATAATCTCCTGCCGCTGTATCTTTCGGAACGGCAATATTTACCCATGCGAACTGTACGTCTTGTGCATCGATATCTTTTTTACCGCCTTTGTAGATCACATCCGGATAATTTTTTGTCTGTCCCTGCGCGTTACGTCCTTCTTTCGCCGCAACTTCTTTGAGCCATTTAATATCAATATTGTCTTTTGATAAAACCTGTCCCTTTTCATTCTTGAAATCGCTTGCTGTAACCTGAACATTATGAACGTCTTTTTCTGTCGTTACGACAATTTTAGAATTCAGTTCATCATTAAGCCAGGCTGTTCCGTTATAAACGCTTCCACTTCCTGCTTTCAGCTTGTCATAATCAATCTCTGTCTCCAAAAGCTTTTCATTTCCTATATATGCGTTCATAAATGCCAGCGCCGGATCGACTGTAATCTTAGCTTCTGCCAAAACGCTGTCGTCTTCTGCGCTTGCTGCTGTGATCGTAACCGTCTTTTTCGCCTCTACATCTTTCGCAGTCAGCCTGCCGTTATTCACTTCTACAACGCTGCTATCGCTGCTTGTCCATACAAGCTTCGCATTTGCGTTCCACGGAGTTACAGACGCCGTAAGCTCTGCTGTAGCCCCCGGTGTCATTGTCAGCTCTGTCTGATTCAATACGATAGAATCCGGCACAGTGATCTCATCGTGGAAAACAACGATCTTATCAAGCTGTATCACTTTTCCATCAATACTTTCTCCCTCTTTCGGAACAACACGAAGCGTATGCTCTGTATTTTCAAGATCTTTTTTCTCAAACAATTTCTGCTTGTGCACCGCACCGTTATTCAATGCAGCAAGTTCACCAGCCTTCATATCATCGATATAAACATCGCAGTTCATATGAACGGTATTCTTACTGGCGTAAATCTCTACGCCTGTTCCTGTAAAAATCATCTCATAAGATACATCAACGCCTTTTGCGCTGTAATGCTCTGTCCCGTTATAGAACAAATCACCGTTTCCGCTTCCTGCCGTCCATGCTCCCTGCGGTTCGTACTGGATCTTGAACGGCTCATGATTTGTTGTAAAAACAGCGTCGTCAACCTCTGTATATCCCGGAAATTCCGGCTCAACAACTTCTGCCTCAAATGCTTTTGCATAAACAAACTGTACGCCATAAACGCTTCCTGTCCCTGTAGAAGCTTCATTTCTTTTTCCTAATACTGTAATATGTGCTGTATGATCTCCGGCAGCAAGCGTTTCACTTTCAAATAATTTTGCCTCCGATTCTGTTGCTGCAGCATAAGAGTCGCACTCTACAGCCTCGCCTCCGTCAATGCTCACACTGAACATCGCGTGATTCGCCGCTTTTTTACCATAAAGCTCCAGTTTTGTTCCGTTAAATGTAATGTCTAATGTAGCTCCTTCTGTGTTGCTCCAGTGTTCTGTAACCGAAGCGTCGCCTGATCCTGAAGATTCCCAGCCGCCGTTGTTTGCATTGCCGCTTGAATATACAAAGCGTGCGTCTGTGTCGTCGATGATCTCAAAATCATCTGCTGCCGCATTCACAACAAACGGAGAGATCAAAGTAACGACACTGCAAAAAACGAGCAGCAATGACATTACCAGTTTTTTTGTCTTTTTCATCTGTTCCATTTTCTCCTCCTCATATGTGGATGTCTGTTTTTGTTTTTCTTTTCCCCATATATACTCACCCGAATCAAAAAGACTGCATTCCGGGACAAAATATGCTGTCTTCCATCGGATCATTTTATATTCTATCGAATTCTTACAACGCTGTCTATGCACTTTTATCCATCCGATTATGCTTTTTGACTTTGCTCTCTTCACACATATATCGAATCATTTTTCCTTGTATCTGTCTGCTGGCATTACGGAGAAACGATGCTGACTGCGTTTTGAAAAATCTCTGCAATCGTATACATATTTGTTACAGTTCCGACTGCCAATTTCTCCTTTAATCCGTAAAAATCAAGACATGTGCCGCATGTCAGTATTTCCACTCCTTCTTTTTCCAAAAGTTTAATATCTTCTAAGCAATCTGATCCTTCCACCGTAAGTTTTGCTCCTCCGTTATAAAAGAGAATTTTATCCGGAAGCGTATCAAGCTGCGTCTCTGCAAAAAAGAAACTCTTCATTAAAACTGCGCCCAGCTCATCATTTCCGCTTCCCATTTTGTCAGAAGAAACCGCAACAACCGTTCCGATACATGTCGCACATCCCACAGATGCCGACTGCGCCTGGTTTCTTCCCTGAGATCCGCTGTTTTTTCCATTTTCTGCTGCCATTTCATCCTTGTCAGCCACCGGATTTTGATCCCCTTCACCTGCTGCTTTTATCTCGCCGTCCGTCTGGGTCTGGCCTTTTCCGCCGACATTCTTCTCTTCTACCGTAATCATAACTTTGTATTCCTGCTCGCTGATCTGCTTTGCTTCTGCCGAAGCGCCGCTGCTTTTTGCCATTTTCATCACATTTTTCATTGCAGTCTCATTATCGACAAGCACTTCGATCTGTCCCGGTCCGTTTAATTCTCCAAGCGCTTTCTTTGTTTTCACTACAGGAATCGGGCAGTGATCCCTCATTGCATCTACTGTAATTTTCATTTTAAATCATCTCCCTAAAAATTTAATTTCTTATTCTATATTGTATCATGGATCTATTTCTATTTCATTGACAAAATTTAGATGGTTTTGTGCTTTCCTGACGCACACGCTTGTGGTAAACTGTAACTATATTTCGCACACAGTACAAAGAGAAAGAGGATTTTATTATGTGGATTGCAGATAACTGGAAAGATTATGAAGTCATAGATTGTTCTAACGGAGAGAAGTTAGAACGTTGGGGAGAATACCTTCTCGTACGGCCTGACCCGCAGGTCATTTGGGACACAAAGAAGGCGCATAAAGGATGGAAACATATGAACGGTCATTACCACCGCAGCAAAAAAGGCGGCGGAGAATGGGAGTTCTTCAGCCTGCCTCAGCAGTGGCAGATCCATTACGGCTCTCTTACATTTAATTTGAAGCCATTTAGTTTCAAACATACCGGACTTTTCCCAGAGCAGGCGACAAACTGGGATTGGTTTTCGGAAAAGATCCGAAATGCCGGACGTCCGGTAAAAGTTCTGAATCTGTTCGCCTACACTGGAGGCGCAACTCTTGCGGCGGCTGCGGCAGGCGCACAAGTCACCCATGTAGACGCCTCAAAAGGCATGGTCGGCTGGGCGAAGGAAAATGCCGTTTCTTCGGGTTTAAAAGATGCGCCGATCCGCTGGCTTGTAGACGATTGTGTAAAATTTGTCGAACGTGAAATCCGCCGGGGCAATACTTACGATGCAATCATCATGGATCCGCCGTCTTATGGACGCGGTCCGAAAGGGGAGATATGGAAGATCGAAGACATGATCCATCCGCTTATTAAGCTTTGCACAAAGATCCTGTCCAAAGACGCCCTGTTTTTCCTCGTTAATTCTTACACAACAGGACTTGCCCCTGCCGTTCTTACCTACATGATCGCAACGGAATTAAAACCTTGGAACGGCCATGTTGACTCTCAAGAGATCGGACTTCCTGTAACGGAATCCGGACTTGTCCTGCCCTGCGGCGCTTCCGGCCGCTGGCAGGCTGACTGATCACACGGTTATCCGGCTTAATATTTCTCCGATCGGAGCTGAAATCATCAGTTCTGATCGGATATTTTTTGCTGTCTCTGACTTATTAATAACAGCAAGATGTTTTCCTCTGAAATAATCAATAAACCCGGCTGCCGGATACACGACAAGTGAAGTTCCTCCAATGAGAAGCATATCCGCAGATGCGATCGCTTCCACAGCATCCTGAATCGTCTGCGGATCTAATCCTTCTTCATACAGAACAACATCCGGTTTTACAACACCTCCGCAGGAACACTTCGGAATGCCTTCGCTGTTTTTAACATATGCGGCGTCATAGAATTTCCCACAGTTCATACAATAGTTTCTGTGGATACTTCCATGCAGTTCATACACCCGTCTGCTTCCTGCTGCCTGATGCAGTCCGTCTATATTCTGCGTGACAACTGCCGTAAGTTTTCCTGCATTTTCCATTTCTGCCAATTTCAAATGCGCCGCATTTGGCTTTGCGTCAAGGATCATCATTTTCTCTTTATAAAACTCATAAAAATCTTTCGTATGGCGCATAAAAAACGTATGACTTACGATCTGCTCCGGTGAAAACCTCCCCTTCTGACTGTAAATTCCGTCTGCACTTCGAAAATCCGGTATCCCGCTTTCCGTTGAGACACCCGCGCCTCCAAAAAACACAATCCTGCTGCTTTGATCGATCATCTTTTGCAGTTGTTCTATTTCTTTCTCATACATTTGACAAATTTCCTTTCTCCACATGTCTGTCCATGATCTCAAGCATTTTTTCCCATATGATGTCCGACGTTTCAGGGATCTTCTCATTTCTCCTGCAAACTTGTGATTTAGCCACCCCGTGTTCTGCCCAACTCTTTCCATCGGATGCATCGTTGAGCAAAAGGGGCTGAAAATTATCAAGCAAATGTGCAAATTTCGCATCATCTGTACTGTAGTCTTCAAACTCATCCCACAGACTTCTGAAATACGTTCCCTGATCTTTCGGAAGAATACCGAAAATACGCTCTGCCGCTTTGAGTTCCCTCTCTCTTTTAGACTTAGCGCCTTCAGAATCATATGCATAAGTATCACCTGCGTCAATCTCCACAAGATCGTGGATCAATACCATAACGATCACTTTCATCAGATCCACGGGAGCATCCATATGCTCTTTTAAAAGAACCGCCGATAATGCAAGATGCCATGAATGTTCTGCATCATTTTCTTTGCGGTTGGCATCTGCAAGATATGTCTGCCGGAAAATATTTTTCACTTTATCCACTTCGACTATAAAACGGATCTGCTGTTCAAGTCGTTTTTTCTGTTCTGCTCTTCCGATGACTGCTCCGCCTTTCATCGTTTCTTTCTTGTCCATATTATTCCTTTCCTTTTCCCATTACAGAAACAAAATACCTCTCTCTGAAAACAATTCCGATAATGCAAAAAACCTCCCTGCCGGGACATTCCCAACGCAGAGAGGGTATCAGCTTTTTACAGGTCGATCTTACCTGTTGTGTCTCCGTTGATCACATAATAAGCTGCAAACTCTTCCGGCTTCAGATAGATTTTCACATCTTTCATATCACCGACTTTATTTTTCAAAACTTTTGACCAAACATGTTTGATTTTATCAAAAATTTCTTTTTCTGTATATTCTTTTCCTGCAAACTGAAGGAACATTTCCGTCTTTGGTTCTGTCTTCTTAGCTGCCGCCTTTTTCACAGGCGCTTTCTTCTCTGCTTTTGCAGGAGCTTTTGTTGTCTTCTTAACCGTTTCCTTCTCTTTCGCAGCCGTCTCTTCTGTCTTAGGTGCATCTACTAAAACTGCAGCTTTCGTCTCGAGTTTTTTTGTTGTATCTTTCTTTGTCTCGATTGCTTTTGCCGCTTCTGTCTTTACCGGCTCTGCTTTTGCAGGAGCTTCTGCTTTCACTTCTGCTTTTGTCTCTGCTTTTACAGGAGCTTTCGCTTCCGCTTTTTCTTCTGCCTTTACAGAAGTCTTTGTCTCTGCTTTTGCTACTGTTTTTTCTTCTGCTTTCGCTTCTTCCTTTGCTGTCTTAACAGCTGTTTTAGCCGGTTCTGCGCTTACGCTTTTTGCCGCTTTTGTCGGCTCTGCTTTAATCGCATTTGCTATTTTAGCCGCTGCCCTTGATGTCGAAGTTGTTTTCTTTGCTGCCATACTTGTTCCCTCCTAAAATAATACAACCAAGTATTTCCGATACTGTTCTCTACTCTATTCAGTATCACTTATTCAACCCAAATCAAAAAGTTTCATAGGGGATTGTACCTCATTTTTCAGAAAACGTCAAATTTTTATCATTCTTGCTATAATTTCTTTCTATATGACTCTCGAAAATTCAAGATACCCGCATCAGATTCCACCGAAAATGAGCCGCTAAAAATCGAAGCAGAACCGTTACTGTCAACCCGAAAACCGTACCATAGGCTTCTCCAAGCAAAGTCCTTCCTGCGACACAGACAATACCGCCTGCAATCGCCGCGCATGCATAAATATGTTTTACTAATATATAGGGAGTCTCCCCTGCCATAATATCACGCAGCACTCCGCCTCCAACCCCTGTTAATGCTCCGATAAATACAAGAAAAAATGCATTTTC
>CAJLUP010000020.1 GCA_905209865.1 uncultured Lachnospiraceae bacterium | reverse complement strand
CTCGCCCATTCTTATCATAGAAGATCTTATTTACAGACTTTTCTTCATAGTCTCTCTCTGAACGAATAGCGGTTTCCACCATAATAGCATCCTCATAATCGCTTATTTCAGAAGATATTGCTTTTCGACAGTCCAAAGAAGTAGTATCCAACAAATGAAACAATGTAAAAAGTTTGCTCAAAATTTTGCGTGTTTCCGCATCGCTATGAGTTAACTGATGTGTCAGATAGTATATATCTGTAACTGACTTTGCTGTGATATATCCTTCAAAATGCTTATTTGCAGAATGTATAAAAATCTTTTGTGCAGCTTCTGAAAACGGAACACGAGACTGTAAGGCATCAATGATAACACAGGTATCAACTAAGACTCTCATATTGTATTCAACCTTTCTTCTCGTGCTTTCTCTAAAGTCATATCCGCCGGAAGAATTCCGAACAGCGACTTAGCAACATCCACTCTATCCTGATAAGGATTAGACAGTTTTGCTACGACTTTTCCGTTACGGGTTATATAAATATCTTCTGTTTCTGCAAGTGACAGATATTTGCCAAGATTAACTTTCAATTCAGTTGCAGTAATTGACATATCGTCATCCCCTTTCCCTTGAAATATATACAATCATCATTTGAAACATGCAATTCTTTGTTTCAATTATATCATATACAAATCGCACGATTCTATCAATAAAATCGAGCGATTTTATGATATAGATTAGCCGTTTTTCGCTATCTTAGAAAATACATGACTGTATTATTTATCCGTGATATAATTGTCGATGAAGAAAATAATAAATCGGAATATTATACCGGAGGAGAAACGAAAATGATATCAGAAAGTTATATTAAAAACCTTCTCTTATCAATGGGTTATATAAAGAAGAATCATATTTACGAAAAATTTTTTCCGTTTGTTGATTGTTATATTAAAGTAGATCTGAAAAATAAAATAATAATTTATCCGGAAGATCGGGGGATGACTGTTTCTAAGAGGACGACATGCAATTTTTCTGCTCCTGAAAATTTTGTCGTATTGGAATGTGTTACAAAGCTGCTTGACAAGGGTTATCGTCCCGAGCATTTGACTTTAGAAAAAGAGTGGACGTTAGGTCATGAGGCGAAAGGCGGACGAGCTGACATTTGTGTATCTGATCAGGAAGGAAACACGCTGTTTATTGTTGAGTGTAAAACTTACGGCAGAGAATATGAAAAGGAATATAAAAATATAGTAAATGACGGCGGTCAGTTATTTTCATATTGGCAGCAGGAAAGAAGCTGTAAGTTTCTTGTTCTTTATGCGTCGAAATATGAAGACGGGCAGATAAAACGGGATACGGAAAGCATTGATTGTTCTGACGATGCGAATATAGTTGCTTTATCCCAAAAAGATGATTCTATTAAATTATTTAAAAATGCACACACAGTTTCGGAATTATATTCGGTGTGGGATGAAACGTATGAAAAGCGATTTTCGGGAGACGTAATTTTCAGAGATGATTCAAGTGCATATCAAATTGGGGTAAAACCTCTTAGAAAAGCGGATCTGAAAGATTTTACAGACAATAATAAGATCGTAAATAAGTTTGAAGAGATTTTACGTCATAATAATGTTTCGGATAAGGAAAATGCATTTAATCGTTTAGTGGCTCTGTTTATTTGTAAATTAGTCGATGAGATTCAAAAAGATATGAATGAGATCGTAGATTTTCAGTACAAAGTCGGCACGGATACTTATGAAAGTTTACAGGACAGGCTTCAGAGACTGCATAAAGAAGGCATGGAAAAATTTATGAAAGAAGAAATTTTTTATGTGCCTGATGATTATGCTGAAAATTTAGTTCGGCAATATACCGGACAAGAGAGAACAAACATGATTTCTCATCTTAAGCATACTTTGCGTATATTGAAATTTTACACGAATAATGATTTTGCGTTTAAAGACGTTCATAATGAAGAATTATTTTTACAAAACGGTAAAATATTAGTAGAAGTTGTTCAGTTGTTTGAAAATTTCAGAATAATAGGCTCTGAAAATCTACAGATGTTGGGAGACTTGTTTGAACAGCTGCTTAGTAAAGGATTCAAGCAGAATGAAGGTCAGTTTTTTACGCCTGTTCCGATCACAAGATTTATATGGAACAGTCTGCCTGTTGAGAAAATACTGAAAACCGAAAGGGGTATGATCCTGCCCAAGATCATTGATTATGCCTGCGGCGCAGGGCATTTTTTGACGGAAGGGTTTGAAGCTGTTTCGGCCTGTGTTAAGGCGAATCATAATTCGGGCGAGATTGATCCGTCTTTTGCCGAGAAAAATCTTTTCGGTGTTGAGAAAGACTACAGGTTAGCCCGTGTGTCTAAAATTTCATTATTTATGCACGGCGCGGGCGGAGGAAATATCATATTCGGAGATGGTTTGGAGAATTATCCTGAGAAAAATATAAAACCGAATACATTTGATATTTTGGTGGCGAACCCGCCGTATTCGGTGTCTGCGTTTAAACCACATTTAAAGCTGAAAAATAATTCGTTTTCTATATTAGATACTATTTCAAATAACGGATCTGAAATAGAAACATTATTTATTGAGAGGATTTCGCAGCTTTTGAAACCGAAAGGAGTGGCTGCGGGTATTTTGCCGAGCAGTGTATTGAATAAGGAAAATGAAAGTTTCATCGGCGCAAGAGAATGTATATTGGAGAATTTCAAGATAAGAGCGATCGTTCTTTTGGGAAGTAAAACGTTTGGCGCGACAGGAACGAATACGGTTGTATTATTTTTAGAAAAATATAAGGAACCGCCGAAAAAAGCAGATTTGATCGAAGACAGTATTGACGCTGTTTTTAACAGATGTAATTTGGACGGATGGGAAGATAAAAAAATATTAAAACAATATCTGAAAAAGATTAATGTAAGTTTTGAGGTTTATGATCGTTTTCTGGAGGAATCGGTTGATATCGGCGATATCGAAGATAAATATTTCTTAAAATATAAAGAGGCTTTTTTGGCATCTTCAAAAACAAAAGAAAAGCAGAGACAAAAGACGTTTGATAAATTGTCAGAGGAAGAGAAAAATAAGCTGCTGACAGAGCAGTATTATCAATATGCAAAAAAGATAGAACGGGAAAAAATGAAATATTTTTCTTTTATTTATGATCAAAGGACATTGATCGTGGCTGCTCCGGATGATAATAAAGGTCAGGAGAAGTTTTTAGGTTACAAGTGGAGCAATCGAAAGGGGCAGGAAGGAATACAGATCATAGATGAAGGCGGAATGTTATACGATGCAGAAAACAGACTGTCTGACAATACGATCTCAAGTCTGATCCGAAAAATGTTTATCGGTGAAGAAGTTTCCTCAGATGATCTGGAAGAGTATTATTATTATCTTCACACGAAAGATATGATAAGTTTTAGTGACGTTTCTTTTAACAAAGCGATAAAAACGACGAAGACAAGGTTATTGAAAGATGATCCGAACTTGACGGCATATGCTCTTTCTGATGAAAAAATGTTTGATATAACGATCGGAGACAGAGTTTTGTCGGAAGAGATCGTTTCCGAAGGAAGAGTGCCTGTTTACAGTGCAAACGTTTATGAGGAGTTTGGCAGAATCGACCAAGAGAAATTGAAAGACTACAACTGTCCTTCGGTTATATGGGGGATTGACGGTGACTGGATGGTGAATATCATTCCGGCTGATACGCCGTTTTATCCTACAGACCATTGCGGTGTGTTAAGAATCAAAACCGACAAGATCCTTCCGCAGTATATGATGTATGCGCTTCAGGTTGAAGGGGAATATGAAAGATTTTCCAGAAACAACAGAGCTTCGATACAGAGAATCAGGTCTTTGGTCATTCAGGCTCCTGAAACAAAGGTTCAGACGAAAATAGTAAACGAGATCAAAGCGCTGGACGATAAGATAGACGAACAAAGCGCTGAAATTGAAAAATATGATGACAGTATTCGATTAAAATTTGATGAAATGTTTCATTTGGAAGAGTTTATTTCTGACGGAATATTTTCAAAATATGAAGGATACTCTGTAGAGGATCTGTGTATTGACGGAAGAGGCAGAGTGATCAATCAGCAGTATCTGGCAAGTCATAAAGGTTCATATCCGGTGTATTCTTCTCAGACAACAAACGAGGGTATTTTCGGATATATCGATACGTTTGATTTTGATGGGGAGTATATTACATGGACGACTGACGGAGCGAAAGCAGGCACTGTTTTTTATAGAAACGGAAAATTCAACTGCACAAATGTATGTGGAATATTGAAAGCGAAGAACGACAAGGTAAATATGAGGTATCTGGCGTATCTGTTAAATCTGATCGCTTATAAGTTTGTAAGTCATGTGGGAAATAATAAGCTGATGAATGACGCCATGAAGAAAATCATAGTACCTGTTCCGGAAAAAAAGCTGCAGGATGATTTTGCTGATTTTGTACAGTCCGTTGAAAAATCTAAGCTTGAATGTATTGGACAAAAGGGAAAATATGAAATTGAAAAAGATGATTTAGTCGATAAATATTTTAGATAATATTTCAGATGTATATAAAGACGAACAGTAAACGTGTGTGGCGGAACAGTGTAAGCGTTAAAAGCGTCTATAAAGGTAAGTTGTAAAATCACAGGTGTTTTGGCAGGTGAGCAGAGTGGGGAAAGAGCAGAGGCTTACAAGGAAAATTATGAAGAAGATACAGGTTTTAATTATATTTGCTCTTGCAATCGGATTTTTCGGCCTGTTGTTTTATTGGAGACAGGAGAATCGGAAAGAGGCGGAAAGTTTAGATGGATTGCAGAAAATATATAATGAGTATGATAAGAAGATCAGGGTGATCCGAAATGACATGGAAAAAAGGAAGAGTGAGGCGGATGATGTTGAAAAGCCGGGCAATGTGATCTTTGCATTTTCTGGATCAGTTGAGAAATGCGGGAATATTAGAAGAACATGAATGAATACAATAAGCCTGTTAGAAAAGTGAAAAACCGTGAATTCGGAGAAGAAACGGCGCTTATGTATTGCACAGAGTTATGGAAGTTTCAGATGACAGCAGCTATGTCCTTTGCGGGGATAATCAGTGGCAGAAAGAATATGGAGTGCGGGAAGATCAGATTTTAGGCGTTCTGACCGGATTTTACAGAGGGGAAACGTTTATAGAGTGTGAAACGAATGACAAATATAAACGGTATGTAAAACGATGGTGCAGTCCGCTGTTTCCGAGAAGATGTGTCGTGATGGGGATGAGAGTAGTGCGAAAGATAAGAAAATGGACGCAGAAGTCTGGGGCTGATAACGGTTAAGAGCGTCAAAGGAGATGTTAGACATGATATGGAACAGAATCTATGCACTGGATCTGAAATATGCAGTTGTGATTTCTGTTATCGCTGTTTTTATATGGGGAATCGCGATGGGGAAGATCGGAGAGAAAAAAGCCGGGATTATATGCGGGATCATGCTGATTGCCGCATGTTTTATTATTGCAAAGTTGACATTGTTTCGGGAATCAGGCGGAAGAGAAGTGCGTTTTTTCCCGTTTAGGGGAAGTTATGCGCCGAATTCAGAGTATCCGAGAACCTTGCTGATGAATGTGCTGTTGTTCCTTCCGTTTGGGATTTCTTTTCCGTATCTGCTGCGGGGAAAAAACCGGGCGTTTAAAACGGCGGCAGCAGCGCTCGGCATTTCGTTTCTGGCAGAAGTGCTGCAGTATGTGTTTGCGATCGGGGTTACCGAAGCAGATGACCTGATCTGCAATACTGCCGGGGCGCTGCTTGGAAGCATCGGATATTATATCTCGTCTTCTTTTCCGTCGATGAGATAATCATAAGAAACTTGAAAAATTTCAGCGAAAGCTTTTAGTTCTACATCGGTGACATAGCGTTTGTTTGTCTCAATTCTTGTGATGACATTTTTGTCCATATCGTAGCCGTTTAGTTGAAGCTGATAAGCTAAGAGCCGCTGCGACATATGATGCTGCTGACGAAGGTGGATCAGCCTTTTGCTGATCAGATTTTTTTCTCCTGTAGATGTTTTCGGTTTTGGCATAATTATAATCCCTTCTGCAAATGGTGAGATGAAAGATGTCTCACTTTTTGCACTTTTTTATTGATTTTACAAGGGAAATTCTTTCTATGCGGTTGTAAAAATGAGACAAAAGACTTTGCAAAAATTTAACATATCAAACGAGGGGTAATCCTAGATTTTTCTTGTTGAATATGTGATAATAAAATTATAAGAAAAAGTACGAGAAAAGAGGAAAATTTATGCCTACGACATATGCGCATTATAAGTTTGGAAAAGAAGTGATCAGCGCGCTTCCGCGTCCGCTGCGAAGCACTGTTGAGAATCACAGAGAATTATTCGACATTGGACTTCACGGTCCGGATATTTTGTTCTATTACTATCCGATGAAACGCAATGCGGTGAACGGTCAGGGATATGCCCTGCATGACAAACCGGCGGATGTGTTTTTCCGCCATGGAGCTGAGATTGCGAAAGCTGCGGAAGATTCTGCGGCGGCAAGAGCATATCTTTACGGCGTGATCTGCCATTTTGCGTTGGACAGTGAATGTCATCCGTATGTTGAGAAGATGATTTATGAAAGCGGGATCAGCCATTCGGAGATCGAGATGGAGTTTGACCGCCTTTTACTGAAGGAAGATTATATGAATCCGGTTCGTTATCTTGCCGTGAAGCATATCCATCCGACGAAGGAGAATGGAGCGGTTATTGCGCCGTTTTTTGAAGATCTGACGGCAGATACAGTGCAGAAGGCGCTGAAAGGGATGATCTCCTATCATAAGCTTTTGCTTGCTCCGGGAACAGTGAAGAGAAAGATTCTCTTCGCGGGAATGAAGGTATCGGGGCAGTATGACTCCCTTCACGGCATGGTGATGAGTCTTGAGCCGAATCCGGCATGCAAAGAGTACTGCCGCCTGTTGAAGCGATTGTTTGCCGGGGCAGTGCCGTTAGCTGCGGGATTGATCATTCGATATCAGAAAGTGTTGTTTGAAGGAGACGAACTGCCGGAGAGATTTCAACGGACGTTTGGCGCAGGCGAGAACTGGAAAGATCTGCCTTTATAAGAGAGAAAAGAAATCAAAGACCGGGTGGAAAGTTCAAAAGGCGCGGTGCAGCCGTGATGCGGTTTTAAGTCCGGTAATGACAGCATGAGGGAAAGAGAGATAGGGTAATGAAATTTAAATTGACTTCGTTGGAAAAAAAGTGGGTTCTCTATGATGTGGGAAATTCAGCATTTACGATGATGGTATCAACTATATTTCCGATTTATTTTAATTATCTTGCGGGAAATGCGGGAATATCGGATGTGGACTATTTGGCGTACTGGGGTTACGCGACTTCTGTATGTACGCTGCTTGTGGCGCTTTTAGGACCGACTCTCGGAGCAGTTGCGGATACGAAAAATTTTAAGAAAACGGTATTTTCTGTAGCGATGGGAGTAGGTGTTTTGGGATGTATCCTGCTGGGATTTTTATCTTCGTGGATTTGGTTCTTAGGAGTTTTTGTATTAGCGAAAACCGGATATTCGGCAAGCCTGATTTTCTATGATGCAATGCTTACCGATGTGACTGAGCCGGATCGGATGGACGCAGTTTCGTCTCATGGATATGCATGGGGATATATCGGAAGCTGTATTCCGTTTGTGGCATGTCTGGGCGTTGTACTTGGTGCAGAGCCGCTGGGGATCGGAATGCAGACAGCTATGATCCTTGCGTTTTTGATCACGGCGCTTTGGTGGCTGTTATCGTCTGTGCCGCTTCTGCGCTCATACAGACAGAAATATTTTGCCGAAGGAAAGGGGCATGTTGTAAAAGACAGTTTTAAGCGTCTTGGGAAAACGTTTGCGGAGCTGGCAAAGGAAAAGCATGTTTTTGTATTTCTGCTCGCGTTTTTCTTCTATATAGACGGGGTATATACGGTAATTGATATGGCGACTGCATATGGACAGGCGCTGGGACTTGACAGTACGGGACTTTTGCTTGCCCTTCTTGTGACACAGATCGTTGCATTTCCGTCCGTACTTATTTTCGGAAGGATCGTGAAGAAAGTTTCGCCTGAGAAGATCATTACGGTCTGCATCATGGCGTATTTTGGAATCGCGGTTTATGCGTATTGGCTTGACACGCAGCTTGATTTTTGGATTCTTGCAGTTTTGGTAGGCATGTTTCAGGGAACGATACAGGCGCTTTCGAGATCTTATTTTGCGAAGATCATACCGGCAGAGAAGTCGGGAGAGTATTTCGGTATTTATGACATTTGCGGGAAAGGAGCATCGGTTATCGGAACCGCGCTTGTGTCTTTCATCAGTCAGATGACAGGAAGCATTAATATCGCGGTCAGCGCTCTTTCTGTGATGTTTTTGATCGGGCTTATATTGTTCCGATATTCAGCAAAATTAAATTGCATGCAATGAAAGAGGTGATAGGATGGAGGAGTTTGTCAAATTAAAAGATGTCACAAAGATCTATCATATGGGAGAAGTGGAGATCCGGGCGGCAGACAACATTAGTTTCTCTATCAAAAAAGGTGAGTTTGTCGTTATCGTAGGTCCAAGCGGCGCGGGAAAAACGACGGTACTCAATATTCTTGGAGGAATGGATACTGCAACGAGCGGAACGCTGCTCGTTGACGGAGAGGAGATTACCGCATATGATTCCCGCCGTCTGACCGGGTATCGCCGAGATGATATTGGGTTTGTGTTTCAATTTTATAATCTGATTCCGAATCTGACGGCGCTTGAGAACGTGGAACTTGCTCTTCAGATCTGTAAAGATCCGCTTGATGCAAAAAAGGTGCTGGAAGATGTGGGACTTGGAGACAGACTGGATAATTTCCCGGCGCAGTTGTCCGGCGGTGAGCAGCAGCGTGTTTCTATTGCCCGGGCGCTTGCGAAGAATCCGAAATTGCTTCTCTGCGACGAGCCGACGGGAGCGCTTGACTATAATACGGGAAAGGCAATTTTGAAATTGTTGCAGAATATGTGCCGGGAACGTGGAATGACGGTTATTGTTATCACTCATAATCAGGCGTTGGCTCCGATGGCAGACAGATTGATCCATATTAAAAACGGACAGGTTTCACAGATGGAAGTCAATGAGAATCCGAAGTCGATCGATGAGATTGAATGGTAGTTTTGTAGAATAAACAGGCAGAAAAAATAAGAAATAGAATGGCAGGCGATGTGAATGAAGAAACGTGCGCTGTGGAAAGATTTTTATATGGAGATCAGACGCAGCCTCGGACGATTTCTTTCGATCTTTTTCATCGTGGCGATCGGGTGTTCGTTCTTCTCGGGAATCCGCGCTTCTGAGCCGGATATGCGTTATTCGGGAGATGCGTATTTCGATCATAAGAATATGATGGATCTTCGGATCATCAGTACGATGGGACTGACGGAGGAGGACAAAAAGGCGGTTGAGCAAATAGAAGGGATCGAACATGCAGAAGGCAGATATTCTGTGGATGCGCTTTGTGCAGACGGGGATAATCAGGTCGTTGTCCATGTCATGTCTTTTCTTCCGACAATGAATGAAGTGCAGCTTGAAGAAGGGCGGATGCCGGAGAAAGAAAATGAATGCGCCCTTGATGCGGATTACATAGCGAAAAGCGGGCTTAAAGTGGGAGATACGATCACTTTTTCCGGTGGTGCGGACGCGTTGATCACAGAGTCTTTGATCACGGATACTTTCAAAATTACAGGTACGGTAAGCAGCCCGGAATACATCTCGTTTCAGAGGGGGAGTACAACTATCGGAAACGGAAGTGTGAGAGCGTTTGTGTATGTTCCGAAGGAAAGCTTTTCCATGGATGTGTATACAGAGCTTTGTGTACAGGCAAAGGGTGCGAAGGAACTGACTGCGTTTACTTCAGAATATGAAGCTGTGGCTGCGGAAGCAAAAAAAAGTGTTGAGAAGATCAAGTCGCAAAGACAGGAAGCGCGGTACACGGAAATTATGAATGAAGCCAATGAGAAGATCGGGGAAGCAGAGGCGGAAGTTGCGGATGCACAGGCAAAGCTGGACAGCGGAAAAGCGGAAGCACAGGCAGAACTTGCGGATGCGAGGCAGAAGCTGGAGAATGCGCAGGCGCAGATCGACAGCGGAAAAGCACAGTTGGCAGATTCGAGATCCTATGCAGCCTCAACAGAGCAGATGCTGGCGCAGAAGCAGACGGAAATTCAGAATGGGACGGCGGCGCTTGAGCAGGGAACTGTGCAGTTGAATCAGCAGATCGAACAATTAAATGCGGTGAAAGCGCAGTATCAGGCTTTGAAAGAAAGCGGAATGACAGACGAACAGACACTTGCGCTATTGGAGCAGTTAAATGCGCAGATCCAAAGCGGAGATGCGGCAGTTGCACAGGCGCAGGCACAGATCGAGCAGACAAGGGCGCAGCTTCAGTATGGACAGGAGCAGATTAACAGTGGCTATGCGCAGCTTTCGGCGGCGAAACAGCAGATTGCAGACGGGGAAGCAAAGATTGCTGCCGGGGAGCAGGAAATTGCTTCAGGCTGGGAAGAATATTATGCAGGCGAGGCAGAGGCAAACGCAGAGATCGCCGAAGGAGAACAGAAGATCGCGGATGCAAAGGCAGAGCTGGAAGACGCGAAGGCGGAAGTTGCGGAAATAGAAAAACCGAAATGGTATGTTTATGATCGAAATGACCTTCCTGATTATCCCGGTTATGGCGATAATGCGGACCGGATGAGAGCGATCGGAGAAGTCTTTCCGGTAATCTTTTTCCTTGTGGCGGCTTTGATCAGTCTTACAACGATGACCCGTATGGTGGAGGAACAGAGGACGCAGATCGGTACGCTGAAAGCGCTCGGTTATGCAAGACGTTCGATTGCGGGAAAATATTTGGGATATGCATTTTTGGCAACGCTTTTTGGAAGTGTTATCGGAATTTTAGTCGGAGAGAAGATCTTTCCATATATTATCATTAATGCGTATAAGATCATGTATAAGCACATGAATGAATTGGCGATTCCGTACAATCTGCGTTACGGAATCGGCGCTGCGGGAACGGCGCTGCTTTGTACGCTGGCGGCAACTATAATGGCGTGTTATAAAGAACTGCGGGAACAGGCGGCGCAGTTGATGCGTCCTCCTACGCCGAAACAGGGGCAAAGGGTACTTCTTGAACGTGTTGCCTTTTTGTGGAAACGTCTGAATTTCTCATGGAAGGCGAGCGTGAGAAATCTTGTGAGATATAAGAAACGCTTTTTCATGACAATCTTCGGCATCGGAGGATGTATGGGATTGATGATCGTCGGTTTCGGACTGAAAGATTCGATTTTTGCCATTGTGGATATTCAGTACGGAGAGCTCCAGCTCTATGACGGAACGGTGATCATGGCGGAAGGTGCATCCGAAGAGGAGAAAGAGGAAGTGGTGCAGAAACTCGAAAGCGAGCGGGAAGTGGACGGATCGTTGGAAGGAGTTCTCACTCAGATCACGATTGGAAACGGAAGTGAATGGCATGAGGTCTATTTGGATGTGCCAAGAGATGAAAAGCAGTTTGAGAAGTTTGTGACGCTGAAAGATCGCAAAACGGACGAGAAGTATTCTCTTAAAAAGGATGAAGTTGTTTTGACAGAGAAAGCTGCGAAAGAACTGGAAGTGCAGCCGGGAGATATGATCACGATCCGTGATGAAGAAAAAGGAAATATGGAAGTGAAGGTCGGCGCGGTATGTGAAAATTACATGGGGCATTATCTGTATATGACGGCGGATGCATATGAGTCTGTTTACGGAGAAGAGCCGGATTATAATGCGGTCTTCTACAAGACGGTTTCAAGGACGACGAAGGAGGCGCAAAGCGTCGGGGAAGATGTTTTGAGACTTCCGGGGGCATTGAGCGTCAGTTATACGACAGACCTAAAGCAGCAGGTTGACGATATGCTCGGAGCGTTGGATATTGTAATTGTTGTTTTGACGATATCGGCCGGAATGTTGGCGTTTGTTGTCTTATATAACTTAAATAATATTAATATTACCGAGAGAAAGCGGGAACTGGCAACGCTTAAGGTACTGGGATTTTATCCGAATGAAGTGTCGGCGTATGTGTACAGAGAGAATATTGTGCTTACTGTTTTGGGCGCGCTTTTTGGTATTATACTGGGAACGATCCTGCATCGTTTTATCATTGTTACCGTTGAGATCGACACGATTATGTTCGGAAGGAATATTGATGTCAGCAGTTTTGTGTACAGCTTCCTTCTTACGATTGTATTTTCCATGATCGTAAACGGAGCGATGTATTTTAAATTGAAAAAGATCGATATGGTTGAATCACTGAAAAGTGTGGAGTAGAGAACTACGGAAAATATCGCCGGCGAGATGCCGGCGGTATTTTTTTGCTGACGACCGCTTACTGTTAAAAAACGGGCGTTAAGAAAGCGTTAAGAAAATGTAAGTAAACAGTAAAATAGAATTGACAGACCGGTTGACGAATGTTAATTTAAGAACAGCGCGTCAAGGAAAGATGCGCCATATAAAAGAAAACAGAATATAGAAATTTAGATGATTTACAAAAGGAGAAAAAGGAATGGGAATAACAGACGTACTCTCGCTGTTCGGCGGTCTTGCGCTGTTCTTGTACGGAATGCAGATGATGAGCACCGGACTGGAAGCAGCCGCCGGAAACCGGATGAAATCAATTCTTGAAAAACTGACTTCGAATCGTATAAAAGGTGTACTTGTAGGCGCCGCCATCACAGCGGTGATCCAGTCATCTTCTGCGACAACGGTCATGGTAGTGGGCTTTGTAAATTCAGGATTGATGACACTGAAACAGGCTGTTTGGGTGATTATGGGAGCGAATATCGGAACGACGATCACAGGACAGTTGATCGCGCTTGATATCGGAGCGATTGCGCCGCTCTTTGCGATTGCAGGTGTGGCAGCGATCATGTTTGTGAAGAATGAAAAGGTTCACCATATCAGCAGTATTTTCGCAGGACTCGGTATTCTTTTTATGGGAATGGATATGATGGGAGCTGCAATGTCGCCGCTGAAGGATTCGGAAGCGTTTATTAGTCTGATGACGAAGTTTGACAATCCGCTTATTGGTATTTTGGTAGGTGCGTTGTTTACAGCAGTGATCCAGTCGTCATCGGCGTCAGTCGGTATTTTGCAGGCGCTTGCGTCTACAGGAATGATCCCGCTGTCAAGCGCGGTATTTGTTTTGTTTGGACAGAATATCGGAACCTGTATCACGGCGGTTTTGGCATCGATCGGGATGAAAGTAAATGCAAAGAGAACAACAGTTATCCATCTGCTGTTCAACATTATCGGTACAGTATTGTTTACGGTAATCTGCCTTGTGACGCCGTATGTACAGTGGATTGAGGCGCTGACACCGGGAGATGCAGTGGCGCAGATCGCGAATGCGCATACAGTGTTTAATATTGTGACGACGATCTTGCTTCTTCCGTTTGGTACTTACATGGCAGATCTTGCAGTTCGCATTCTTCCGGACAGTAAGAAAGCAGAGGATGAAGACCTTCGGTTAAAATATATCCGTCCGTTTGAATCTTCCTATGCGATCGGTCACAGCGCGGTGGCAGTTTCACAGGTTCGTGATGAAGTGAACAGAATGCGGGATATGGTTGGAAAAAATATAAACGATGCATTTGATTACCTCATCAATTACGATGAAAAACTTCGCAAGAAAGTGGCGGAGCGAGAAGAGTATATCGACTTTTTGAATAAAGGAATCTCAGAGTACATTGTTTCTCTTATGGCAAGTGAGATGAATATGTCGGATTCAAGGAAGATCAACGGTTATTATGCGATCATCAGCAATATGGAACGGATCGGGGATCATGCCATCAACCTTGCAGAGTACGGAGATGACATGAAAAAGTGGGAGATTGAATTTTCCGATACGGTGAAAGAAGAGCTAAGCGAGATGAAGCAGCAGTGTCTCGCGGCTTTGGATAATCTGAAAGACGTTTCTTCCGAGAATGTAGAACGGATCTTGAGTCAGGCTGTTATGATCGAACAGAAGACAGATGATATGCGGGATAAATACTTTAAGAAACAGATGCAGCGTTTGAAAAAAGGAAAATGTAAACCGCAGAGCGGAATTGTATTTTCAGAGATTTTGACAGATTTTGAAAGAATGGGTGATCATGCTCTGAACATCGCACAACTGTATAGAGGAATGGAATAAAGACAGGCTGAAAAACAGCAATAGAGAAAGAATAATAAAGGGGCTGTCGCTTTAACGATTGAAAAATCGTGAAGCAGCAGCTTCCTTTTTACCTTTTTTGATAACGATATTTAAGATTTTTAATTGGAAAGTTACTTTTTCTGTAAAAAAATGGGGACTTGATTTCTCATGTCCCCCAGTGTATATATTTCTTATTATGTCGATTATCTATGTAAGTCAGAGCCGCAAAAACTACTAAAAGCAATGTAAGTACTTCCGTTGTGCTCATGGGCATCACCCTCCTTTAAAAACTAGAGGGCTGGTCGAAATTGCATCCGCTTCTCTTTCGCGATTAGTTATACTCGCTCAGTATAGCGTGGAGTATCTTGTATCGCAATAAGAAATGGATATAGCGAGATCCTACACCGGAAAAACTATGACTGTTGAAGAAGATTTCTTTTTGCAGGGTAACGAATTAAGTGCCGCAAAGGCGAACCTGTATATCTTATCAAGAATGGAAGAGGACGTTTTGTGGTTATGGATTTTGAAGACTATGAGCGTGATCGTGCGGAAAAGAAGCTTATCCGGGATTATATTGCTGAAGATAACGAGAAATATGCGGCAAAAACCATGAAGGAAATTTGTGGTAAATTTGAGAATCTTCAGATGTTTCCGGGAATGGGATCAGAGCCTATGGACATAGGACAGTGGAACACATATATAACCAGATAGAACCATAACGACTATACAAAAATGTATAGTGACAAGGATTTATTTGCGAGAAAGAATAATAAACAGCCAGACTTTTCGAAAGCCTGGCTGTAATTTTTGTGATTTCATTTTTTGTGTAATGAAAATCCTTTTGAGGATGCATACTTACATGAGCGGATTCTTTGCTTCGCAGTCAGACTTTGGTCTGTTGTAAATGCCGGGAGCTGTCTCGTTTTTTCAACCGATCTTCTTGATTTCGAGGTTGCCAGACGATATAATCGGTTGTAAAAGTGAGACAAAAAACGACAAAAAAGACAGGTGATGCGAAATGAAGCAGAAAAGCGAGGAGAAAAAAAAGAAAGGTTACGGAGCATATTTGTGGAGGGGACTTCTTTGTGCAGCCGCGGTTTTGTGTATTGTAATACAAATGCGGCGATGTGTGCAGGAGAGGGATGAGAACACGCAAAGAAGCGGGGGATATAATGTTCCTGATGTTGTGGCAAGCCGGCGCGAAAATCATACTTATGATCTGACAGTCGTTGCAAATTGCAGTGGAATTGAAGATTATGAAGCTTTTGCAGAAGAGGTAATACAAAAATACGAAGAAAATTCATTTTATACGACAAGGCTTTCAATGGATTTCGGCGGGAAGGCGGAGGAAGTCTGTTTTCATGTGTATTTAAAACGGGAAGAGATCGGGAAAAAAGAGGAATTGTTTCAGATTCGTTATCGTGACGGCGATATAATACTGGACGGAATCGACGGAAAGAGGTAAAATCATAGTATGAATTTAAACAGGATATTTCCGCGGAAAAGAGAAATGGTTCGGATGTGTTCTGCGATGGCAGACCGTATCTGATATGCGGAGATAGTGAGGAGGTTATTATGGGAAGCATATGGCATGACATTAGTGAAGAGAGGATTTTTCCGACAGATTTTATCTCTGTGATCGAGATTTCGAAAGGAAGCAAGAAAAAATATGAGCTGGATAAGGAAACAGGATATATTATCCTTGATCGTATTTTGTATACATCGACGCATTATCCGATGAATTATGGTTTTATCCCGAGAACCCTCGGTGATGACGGCGATCCGCTTGACGTACTTGTAATGTGTTCAGAGCCGCTTGAGCCGCTGACTCTTGTAAGATGCTATCCGATCGGAGTTATGAAGATGACAGACGGAGGAGCAGGCGATGAGAAGATCATAGCCATCCCGTGGGCGGATCCGACATATGAAGTGTATACGGATATTTCAGAACTTCCGAAACATATTTTTGAAGAGATCAAACATTTCTTTACCGTATATAAAGATCTGGAAGGAAAGAAGACGGCAGTGGACGAGTTTGAAGGCGCGCTTGGCGCAGTGAAGATCATCGAAGAGTCGATCGAACGATATAAGGGAAAATATGGTTCACAGGAATCAAATGAGAAAGAATCTTAGAAGACGGATTTGGAAGAAGTTATAGAAACAAAACAGCAGGTGAACAGGCAGATGAAAGGAGTTGAATCATTGGTATGGATAAATTGAGCGATAATTTGAAAAAGATCTTTTTGGCAGGCATCGGAGCGGTTGCGGTTACAGCCGAAAAGTCGAAGGATCTTCTGGAAGAGATGGTAGAAAAGGGAGAACTGACAGTAGAGCAGGGGAAAGTTCTGAACGAAGAGCTGAAGCACAACGTGAAAACGACGGTGAAGGAGAAAGTGAATGCATTGAAACCGGCAACGGCGGAAGAACTGTCAGATATTCTCGATAAGATGACGCCGGAGCAGATCGCAGCGCTGAAAGAACAGATCCAAAAAAAAGAAGAGGCTGCGGAAACTGCGGAAGATGAAGCGTAATTATGAGTAGTATAGAACCGATGGAATATAATTCCAGACTGAAGGAAATTATGGCGGTGCTCCGCAAACATAATATTACAAAAGGCGTAACGCCTGTAAAACTTCGGGAAATACTGGAAGATCTGGGACCGACGTTTATCAAACTCGGACAGATCATGGCGATGCATTCGGATATCCTGCCGAAACGGTACTGTGATGAATTGATGCAGCTTTGTTCAGATGTAAAGCCTATGGCGTTCGAGGAAGTGCTGTCGGTTATAGAAGAATCTTATGGGCGGTCGTGGAGAAGAGTTTTTTCTTATATAAATGAGACTCCGCAAGGTTCGGCATCGATCGCGCAGGTGCACAGGGCAGTGTTGAAGAGCGGAGAAGAAGTTGTTGTAAAAGTCCAGCGCAGGGGAATCTACGAAAAGATGGCGCGGGATATCGAACTTCTTCGAAAGGCAGTGAAATTGATGCCTCCGGTCAGCCTGAAGAATATGGCGGATTTTGATCTTGTTTTGGATGAGCTCTGGTCGGTGACGAGAGATGAGATGAACTTTCTTACAGAGGCATCTAACATGGAGGAGTTTGCCAGAAGGAACCGGGAGGTTCATTTTGTCGGAACTCCAAAACTATATCAACAGTTTACAACAGTTCATGTGCTTGTTATGGAGTACATCGACGGCTGTGACATTGATGATAAAGAGCGGCTGAAGGAAGAAGGATATGATCTGAAGGAGATCGGAAGCAAGCTTGTTGATAATTATATTAAGCAGGTTATGGACGACGGTTTTTTCCATGCTGATCCCCATTCCGGCAATGTAAAGATACGGGACGGCAAGATCATATGGATCGACATGGGAATGATGGGGCGTCTTACGGAGCATGACAGGGAGATGCTTGGAAAAGCGATCGAAGGAATTGCTTTGAACGATATCGGACTGATTCAGCAGGCGGTACTCGGTCTTGGAGAGTTTAAAGAACGCCCGGATCAAAGAGCGCTTTATGAGGGAATCGAAGGGTTGATGCTGAAGTACAGTCATGAAGATATGGGCAAGATCAATGTCGGCGAAGTTACGATGGATCTGATGGATGTAATGAAGATCAATAAGATCAGAATGCCTCACGGACTGACACTTTTGGCGAGAGGTCTGACGCATATGGAAGGGGTTTTGGCGGCGATCGCGCCTGAGATTAATATGACAGAGATTGCGGCGGCACGTATTTCGGGAGAGTTTTTCAGGAATTTTGACTGGAAGAAGGAACTGAAAAGCAGCGGGAAAAGTGCGGTGAAGTCGATGCGGAAGGCGTTGGACATTCCGTCAATGGTGTCGGATATGATGGCGGGATATCTGAAAGGACAGGCGAAGATTAATCTTGACCTGCGGGCGTCAGATGATCTTGCAGTATTGCTGAGGCGTCTCGTGAGAAATATTGTTATGGGACTGTGGGTCATGGCGCTTCTGATCAGTTCCAGTATTATCTGTACGACAGATATGAGTCCGAAGATACTCGGCATTCCGGCAATCGGAGCATTCGGATATATTCTTGCATTTCTGATCGTACTGTATGTATTTATTAAACACATTCTTTCGAAAAAATAGAATCAGGTGCAGATCAATGGAAAAAGAAAAAGATAGAAACGGAAGGAAAAATCCGCTGCATGAAAGTTTCGGATATGCTTTTGAGGGAATTTGGACAGGTATCCGAAAAGAGCGGAATATGAAGATTCATTGTCTTGCAGTCATTGCGGTGACTGCGGCTGGGACGTTCCTTCATATAAAACCGGTCGAGTGGTGTATCTGTCTGTTGCTGTTTGGATTGATCCTGTCGCTGGAACTTGTGAATACGGCGGTCGAAGCGGTTGTGGATCTTGTGACGGAGGAAAAGAAGCCATTGGCAAAGATCGCAAAAGATACAGCGGCAGGGGCGGTGCTTGTGTCGGCGATTGCAGCCGCGATTATCGGCTGTATTATTTTTATACCATATTTGCTGGAATTGATGGAGTTGTGACCGGACATGTGGTAAAATAAATGGGATCGAGCATTGGCGTGAACAGATACGGGATGTATCGGATCAGACTAAAGGAGAGAAGACAGGAAAGGAAAAGCTGAAAATGAGCGAGAAAGAAACAAAAGTGACAAAACAGGAGACGTTGGCGGCTCTGCGTAATCCGGGAGAATTATATGTTATTATGTCGGCGGCGACAAAATTGCCGTTCGTAAAATGTGATGACGAGACGTTTGATGATGAGATCTTTCTTTATTATCAGATGGATGACGCAAAGGACAAAGCAAGGAAACTTCTTGAAGAAAAATATGTGAGCGCGGTGGCGAAACTTGCACAGCAGCAGCTGCTTGCATTTTACACGAGTTTGTATACAATGGGAGTGAACGCGCTGAACGTCAACAGCGGAACAGATATGGAGATTAAAGTTCAGCTTTCTGATCTGGTGACAAGAAATATACCGAAAGATCTTCCCGAAGGGAAACAGATCGTTGAAAATCCGGCGCTTCATCTGACGGCGGCTTATTTTATGCAGGAGATGAGAAAACAGGCCGAGCCGCAGATGACAGAAGAGTTAAAAGAATTACAGGAAGAGCTTCTTGCTCATTACGGGAAGGGAACATTTTTGATCCCGGTTGAGGAGAACGGTCAGATTCCGATTTTGAAACAGAAAGACGGTACGCTGTACCAGCCGGTTTTTACTGATATGCTGGAATTTCAAAAGTTTACAAAGGGAAGACCTGTCAGATCTGCAGTTGTTCCGGGAACGAAGATCGCGGAATTGCTGTTAGAAGATGTAAAAGGCGTTGTGCTGAATCCGCTCGGAGTAAACGTGCAGCTTCAGGTGGCGCAGGGAAAGAGAGAGTAGATGGAAGAATTAGTAGTGTATTTGAGAAAAGAATATTTCAGGGCAGTTGATCTTACGGATAAGAGCGGGCATATCCTGGAATTTAAGTATATGCCTAAGACGGTTGATGTATACGAAAAAGGTCTTTCTGTCTTTCACATGGAATATGAGATGGAAAACCGGACGAAAGTCAGGATCATCGAGTTTTATCTGACCGATTTCGGACTGCGGGGGAAAGGTTACGGAACGGCGTGTATGAATGAGATCGTGACCGAACTCGGAAAGAAAGGGATCACGTTGATCTATTCCCCGGTCGGTTATGAACTTGCGCCGCTTGGATATACAGGTCCGGTGCAGTATATGGAGCTGATGAAAGGGTTCTATGAGAAGACGGGATTTACGACAAGCGGAGACGGCGATCTTATGATGAAGATCCTTGACTGATCAAAGGGAACGCAAAGGGAGCGGGCGGCATGTATAAGATACTGATTATTGAAGACGATTTAACAATGGCGCAGGCAATTCAAAAAGAAATGAAGATGTGGGGAAATGACGCACAGTACGTTCAGGATTTTGAAAACGTACTTGGAATTTTTGCGGAATATGACCCACATCTTGTTCTTATGGACATTACTCTGCCATTTTATAATGGATACCACTGGTGCAGCGAGATTCGGAAAGTGTCGAATGTGCCGGTGATTTTTATTTCTTCGGCTGCTGATAATATGAATATTATCATGGCTGTGAATATGGGAGGAGATGATTTCGTTCCGAAGCCTTTTGACCTGAGTGTGTTGACGGCGAAAGTGCAGGCGGTTTTGCGAAGAACGTACGATCTGTCGGGAAAGATACCGGTCCTTGAACATCAGGGAGCGATTCTGAATTTGAATGACGCTTCTCTTACTTATAATGGAGAGAAAATCGATCTGACAAAAAATGAATTTCGAATCCTTCAGACATTAATGGAGAACAAAGGGCGTCTTGTAAGTCGGGACACGCTGATGACGCGTTTGTGGGAAACAGATAATTATATAGAAGAAAATACACTGACGGTAAATATTGCCCGGCTTCGAAGAAAACTGGATAAAGCAGGGCTTACGGATTTTATTTCTACAAAAGTCGGAGAAGGGTATATTATCCGGCAGGAACGAAACGGCGGGTGAGCGGATGAAACGATTTGTTGGATATTTGTATGACTGCCGTTATGTGTGGATCTGGCTGCTGTTAAGCGGCGGGATTTTTACAGTATGTTTTATCTTGTACGGAGTCGACGTGAAAGCGGCTGCATATCCGTTCCTTGTGACGGTTGTGTTTGGAGCTCTTTTTCTTGTTTTAGGATATATAAAGAGGGAGAAACGATATAATGAGCTTCGTCAGATTTGTGATATGGGCGGGATCGTATCAGAAATCCTGCCGAAACCGGAGTGTATGACGGAGCGGGAATATCAGGCAATCTTACTTCAGGCAGAGGGCGAATACAGAAAACAAAGGGAAGAATGGCAGGCTGCCAGAAAAGATATGAACGACTATTACGCTACATGGGTGCATCAGATTAAAGCTCCGATCGCGGTAATGCGTGTGCTTCTTCAGCAGGAAGATACTCCGCTCAACAGAGAGATCAGCGGAGAGTTATTCCGGGTGGAACAGTATGTGGAAATGGCGCTTTGCTATGTGAGACTTGGACAGGACGCTTCGGATCTTGTGATCCAAGAATATCCTCTGGACGATATCATTCGCAAAGCAATCCGAAAGTATGCGGGGCAGATGATCAGACGGAAGCTCAGACTTGTTTATGAAGGAACAGATATCCGGGTTCTTACCGATGAAAAGTGGCTTGTATTTATTATAGAACAGCTTTTGTCAAACGCCGTGAAGTATACAGCAGGCGGAAACGTGACGATTGTTGTGGATGGAGAGAATAAACTGGTAAGCATTCAGGACACCGGAATCGGTATTTCTCAGGAAGATCTTCCGCGTATCTTTGAAAAAGGGTATACCGGCTATAATGGAAGGCTTGATAAGAAATCGACGGGAATCGGACTCTATCTGTGCAGGACGGCTGCGGATAAACTCGGGCATAAGCTGACGGCGAAGTCAAAAGTCGGGGAAGGCAGTACGTTTACGATCGATCTGTCATCTTACCCTTTGGAAGTTGAGTAAAAGCGGTCTTACAAATTTGTCACATAGGCGGGTCGGAATGTCACAAAATTCGATGTTGGCATTCCGGCTCTTTTGCTATACTTTCACTATCAAGTAAAAAAGAGGAGGATGTATGAAATGGCAGTTTTAGATGTCAAGAATTTAAAGAAAATATACAGACCGCGTTTTGGCGGTAATCAGGTGCAGGCGTTATCCTGCGTAAACTTCTCGGTGGAAGAAGGAGAATATGTGGCGATTATGGGAGAGAGCGGTTCAGGAAAGACGACGCTTCTTAATATTATGGCGGCTCTTGATAAACCGACGGAAGGAACAGTCCTTCTTGATGGAAAACCTTTATCTTCTATAAAAGATAAGGATATTGCTCAGTTCCGTCGTGATAATCTTGGGTTTGTCTTTCAGGAATTTAATTTGCTTGATACATTTAACGTAAAGGATAATATATTGCTCCCGCTTGTGTTAAAGGGAGAGACTTATAAGCATATGGATGCGAAGCTGCAGCCGATTGCAAAAGAACTTGGGATTTCGGCGCTTCTTGAAAAATATCCGTATGAAATTTCGGGCGGTC
>CAJLUP010000019.1 GCA_905209865.1 uncultured Lachnospiraceae bacterium | reverse complement strand
TATAGATACATCAGACTGCATTGTCCGACTGCCGCGGCAGCCTGTTTCATACGCATACTGTCCGGTTTTTCGTGCATGTTCAGCTTATTACGGCCGACTGCGATCGCTCCCGATGATACGAGAATAACTTCATATCCCATATTCTGAATGTCGGCAAGTGTGCAGACAAGGCGGTCAATGGCGCGCAGATCACTTTTTCCCGCGTCGTTTGTCAGTGTGGATGTTCCCACTTTTACTACAATTCTGTTGTTGCAAAGTCCCATGATATTTTATTCCTCCGGATTAAACTGTAAACTGCCGTATAAATACGGCGATCGTATATGAGCATCCAAAAGAACAGATGCAGACACGATTTACTGTAATATAGTATCACGACAGAGAACGCATGTCTATGAAGAAAATAAAAAAATAATATAACAAAGAGTAACAGTTCGGCCATACAGATGTCCGTTTATGAGTAAAAAAGCGGCGCTAGCCACGATAAGCATGCAGCGCGGTTTATGAATGGCGCGGACGGAATTGTTACTAACAATATAAATGTGGTTTTTTGCAAATGTTTAGCGCCATCGAAGCGAAAAGCTGAAAATGTCAGGCTCAGTCTTTTTGACTGAGCGTACTGTTATGATATTTGGCGGAGTTCGTTACTTCTTCTCCGAGCCATGCAGGAGCTTGATAAGTTTTGGCAAGTGCTTCATCTGGAAATTCGATCTCGGCGAGAACAAGCGGGGAAAGGTCTCCTTCAAAAATATCCAGTTCGACAGAAAGGTTATTTTCAATAGGTATGACATAACGGGTTTTCGTAATGACTCGTCCATCGGCTTTTTGCAGGAGGTGATCGTAACTTTTTTCTGTCAGCGGAAGATTGTATTCTTCTCTGACCATCAGTCCTTTTGATTTATAAGTAAGGAAAAAATCGTCATTGTCTCTTCGGATACGGACAACCGGGGCGGTACATAGATAAGCCTGCTCGATCTTCCTGGACGGATAAGCTTTCGGATCAAACGGAAGATCAGAAAGATTTACAAGAAATTTTCGTTCGATTTCCATAAATATTCTCCATTCCGCCGCGTTTTTGCGGCATAAATTTTATAATCCTGCCAAGAAAACGATAACAGTTCAGTCTGCGCCGTTCGTAAAACCACATATGTTTTGTACTTTCCGCACACTGTATGGGGAACTGTTACATAAAATGATGTCGGTGCAATGCTTTAAGTTGAACTTGGCAGTATTTTTAAGCTATAATAATTATAGCAGAGTGAATGCGGGAAATAAAGAAAAAGGAAAATGTGGAGGTAGTAATTTGAAAGGATATATTTTTTTGGCAGATGGATTTGAAGAGATTGAAGGGTTGACAGTTGTTGACGTTATGCGCCGGGCGGGGATTGATGTGGAGACGATCTCAATTAGCGGACAGAAGCAGATTAACGGGGCGCACAAAATCATAGTGGAAGCGGACCGGTTGTTTGAGGAGACAGATTTTTCGGATGGGGATATGCTTGTACTTCCGGGCGGAATGCCGGGAACATTGAATCTGAAATCACATGAAGGACTTCGCAAACTGATCGTTGAATTTGATGAGGAGAAAAAATATCTTGCGGCAATTTGTGCAGCTCCGAGTATTTTGAGCGAACTTGGTATTTTGAAAGGAAGAAAAGCATGTGCTTATCCGTCTTTTGAAGAAGGGCTTGACTGTGCGCAGATTGTGCGTGAGGCAGCGGTTACAGACGGACATGTTACGACCGGAAGAGGAATGGGGGCGGCAATTCCATTTGCTTTGAAATTGACAGAACTGCTCTGTGGAACAGAAAAAGCAAACGAGATCGCAGAATCTATTGTGTATGCATAGGCAATTCAGAGAGGGGATGTAAACATGCTTATTGAAGGTAATCAGAAGGAATTAGAGGCAATGGAGCAATTTCATAAGGGAAATAGACGGGAAGGGTTGAGACTGCAAGAAGAATTTGTATCTGCTTTTAGAGAGGAATATCAAGAGAAAGACCATTGTTCCTGTAAAAAAGCCTGCCGTTATCATGGAAATTGTAAAGAGTGTGTGGCTATTCACAGGGCGCATCAGGAGCATGTTCCAAACTGCATGAGACCTATTATCAATGCCAAAATAAAACTTTTATCTGAATTGACAGAACATACGATTGCTGATGAAATCGAAGCTCCGCGCGAGAGATTGCGAAAAGAGGATCTGTGAAGTTTGACTGCAATAAATTCATGACGAAATGAATGCTTTTCATAATTGACAACCCTTGTCTGAACTTGGACGAAAAAATACTGGAAATATGCGGATGTGTATGCTATACTATAACAATGACTGCGAGTGTATTTTTTTTAGAAAGTGATATGGCAAAAAGGCAGTTTTGAAGTTAGCACATTCAAGGAGGAAAAAAATGAGTTTACAGGTAGAAAGATTAGAACATAATATGGCAAAATTAACGATCGAAGTACCGGCAGAGGAAGTAGAGAAAGCGCTTCAGGCAGCTTATCTGAAAGAACGCGGCAAGATCAGCCTTCCGGGATTCCGTAAAGGAAGAGTTCCGCGCCAGATGATCGAAAAGATGTACGGACCGGAAGTGTTCTATGATGAGGCGGCAAACCGCATGATCTCAGAAGCATATGCAAAAGCATATGACGAGTGTGAGCTTGAACTTGTGTCACAGCCGAAGATCGAGATCACACAGCTTGAGAAAGGTAAAGAATTTATCTTTACGGCAGAGGTAGCTGTGAAACCGGAAGTAAAACTCGGTGAATATAAAGGTCTGAAAGTTGACAAGGTTTCCACAAGAGTAACACAGAAAGAAGTAGAAGAAGAGATCGACAAAGAGCGTGAGCGCAATGCAAGAACGATTGATGTAACTGACAGAGCTGTTCAGGACAAAGATCAGATCACACTTGATTTTGAAGGATTTGTTGACGGAGTTGCATTCGAAGGCGGCAAAGCTTCCGATTATCCGCTGACAATCGGATCCGGCGCGTTTATTCCGGGATTTGAGGATCAGTTGATCGGAGCGAATATTGGCGAAGAGAAAGAGATCAACGTGACATTCCCTGAAGAATATCAGGCGAAAGAACTTGCAGGAAAAGCAGCTGTATTTAAATGCACAGTACATTCCATCAAAGCAAAAGAACTTCCGGAGCTTGACGACGAGTTTGTATCCGACGTATCTGAGAAGAGCGAAACAGTTGATGCATATAAAGCAGAAGTAAAAGCGAAGATCAAAGAGCGTAAAGAAAATGAAGGAAAACAGAAGAGAGAAGATCAGTCTGTAGAGCAGGCGGTTGCCAATGCAGAGATTGATATTCCGGAAGCAATGATCAGTTTCCAGTCAAGACAGATGGTAGATGATTTTGCGCGCCGTATCATGCAGCAGGGAATGACGATGGAGCAGTACTTCCAGTTTACAGGTCTTTCAGAAGAGAAGATGATGGAAGAGTTCAAACCGGAAGCAGAGAAACGAATTCGTACAAGACTGACTCTTGAGGCGATCGTTGCGGCTGAGAACATTGAAGTATCTGAGGAGCGTCTTGATGAAGAACTTCAGAAGATGGCAGATTCTTACAAGATGGAAGTTGAGAAGCTCAAAGAGTACATGGGCGAAAATGAAAAGAAACAGATGAAAGAAGACATCGCGATCCAAGAAGCAGTTACCCTGATCGCAGATGCTGCAGTAGAAGGTTAAGGAATGCAAAGAAGGTGTGCTGTATGGCGCACCTTTTTCAAAAAATATGTAACAGTTCAACCGACAGAACGGTTGCTTTAACCGACATTTATGTAAAGGGATTCGTAAATGTCGAAAAATTGACAGATTGAAAGGAGTATAGATCATGAGTTTAGTACCTTATGTCATTGAACAGACGAGCCGGGGAGAGCGCTCGTATGACATTTACTCAAGACTTTTGAAGGAAAGAATTATATTTCTCGGAGAGGAAGTAAACGATGTGTCAGCAAGTGTGATCGTGGCGCAGCTTCTTTTCCTTGAGGCAGATGATCCGGATAAGGATATTCAACTGTATATTAACAGTCCGGGAGGGTCTGTTACGGCAGGAATGGCGATCTATGATACGATGCAGTACATCAAATGCGATGTTTCCACCGTATGTATCGGTATGGCTGCAAGTATGGGAGCGTTCCTTCTTTCCGGCGGAAAGAAAGGAAAACGTTTTGCCCTTCCGAATGCGGAGATCATGATCCATCAGCCGTCAGGCGGAGCGCAGGGACAGGCGACGGAGATCCAGATTGCAGCGGAACATATTTTGCGCACAAAACAGAAATTAAATGAAATATTGGCTGCGAATACGGGACAATCACTTGAAACGATCAAAGCGGATACAGAGCGTGATAATTTTATGTCTGCTGAGGAAGCAAAGGCATACGGCTTGATCGACGAGGTGATCATAAAACATTAATTTGGCTTTGAGGTGAGAGAATATGGCAGGAAAACCGACAGACGATATCGTCAGATGTTCTTTTTGTAATAAGACGCAGGCGCAGGTGAGAAAACTGATCGCAGGTCCGAACGGCACATACATTTGTGACGAGTGTATCGGGATCTGTTCTGAGATCATTGAAGAGGAATTGGATTATAACGAAAGAGAGCTGTTTGATGATATCAATCTTTTGACACCGGAAGAGATGAAAGCGTTTCTTGACGACTATGTGATCGGACAGGATGAAGCGAAGAAAGTGCTTTCAGTGGCAGTTTACAACCATTATAAACGAATCATGGCAGAGCAGGATCTTGGAGTTGAATTGCAGAAGAGTAATATTTTAATGCTCGGACCGACCGGATGCGGAAAAACACTTTTGGCGCAGACACTTGCAAAAGTATTGAACGTGCCTTTTGCGATCGCAGATGCAACGGCGCTTACAGAGGCAGGTTATGTAGGTGAGGACGTAGAGAATATTCTGCTGAAGATTATTCAGGCGGCAGATGGAGATATTGAGAGAGCAGAGCATGGGATTATTTATATTGACGAGATTGACAAGATTACAAGAAAATCCGAAAATCCGTCGATTACCCGAGATGTTTCAGGGGAAGGTGTACAGCAGGCTTTACTGAAGATTATTGAAGGTACGGTCGCGTCAGTTCCGCCGCAGGGCGGACGGAAACATCCGCATCAGGAACTGATCCAGATCGATACGACAAACATTCTCTTTATATGCGGCGGTGCGTTTGAAGGGATCGACAAGATCATAGAGACTCGTCTTGATCGAAAATCAATCGGATTTAACGCTGAGATCGCGGAAAAGCATGAATATGATATGGATGTGCTTTTGCAGGAAGTACTTCCGCAGGATCTTGTAAAATTCGGATTGATCCCTGAACTGATCGGAAGACTTCCGGTGACAGTGACGCTTGACCTGCTTGATAAAGAGGCGCTGATCCGTATCTTGACAGAGCCGAAGAGTGCGATTGTAAAGCAATATCAGAAGCTTTTAGAGCTGGACGGAGTGAAACTGGAGTTTGATCATGACGCGCTTGTTGCAGTGGCGGAGACAACGTTGAAAAGAAAGACAGGCGCTCGCGGACTTCGCGCTATTATGGAAAAAATCATGATGGATACGATGTATCAGGTTCCGTCGGATGAGACGATCAAAGAGTGCAGGATCACAAGAGATGCAGTCGAAGGAAAAGCAGAACCGATGTATTTTCGCGATGGAGAGGAAAGAAGATCTTTGCTGACATCGCAGAGCGCATAACAGCGAACAGATATACGGGTAACCATGTAAAACGGGTGTGATGGGGTTGTCATCACACCCTCTTTTTGTTACTATGTAGGTAAAATCTTAAAAAGAGAACCGTGCCGGAACAGACCGGCGTCAGATATACAGCAGGAGGTTAGGACATGGAAAATAAGATAAAAAGCCTGCCTATGGTAGCTTTGCGGGGAATGACGATCATGCCTGAGATGGTAGTTCATTTTGATGTGAGCCGAGAGCGTTCTGTAGCCGCAATACAAGAGGCAATGGCAGAAGAACAGAAGATATTTTTGACTGCTCAAAAATCAATCGATATAGAGAATCCGGGAATGGAAGATGTATATGAGATCGGTACGATAGGAACGATCAAACAGATTATAAAGCTTCCGAAACATATTGTGCGAGTACTCGTATCAGGGGAGGCAAGAGGTCGGTTAAAAGAGCTTGAATATGTAGATCCGTATCTGCGGGCAAGTGTAGAGATTCTCGACGATGCAGAACTTGCGATTCCTGAAGATGTGAATACAGAGGCGATGGAGCGGGGACTGAAAGACATGTTCGTCGATTATGCGGCGAAAAACGGGAAAATGTCAAAGGAAGCGGTCGCACAGCTTTTGGAGGTCAAAGGATTAAAAAAACTGGTGGATGAGATTGCGGCTAATATTCCGCTTTATTATACAGATCAGCAGGATATTTTAAGTGAGACGGATCTGTTAAAACGATATGAAAAGCTGGCGTTTAAACTCGTCAATGAAGTGCAGATACTTGATATTAAAGAAGAGATCCAAAGAAAAGTAAAAGAGCGGGTAGATAAACATCAAAGAGAATATATTCTCCGCGAACAGCTAAAACTAATCAGAGAAGAACTTGGGGAAGAGTCTACGGTATCTGATGCGGAAGAATTTGAGAAAGAACTGAAAAAGTTAAAAGCGCCGACAGAAGTGAAAGAGAAGTTGAAAAAGGAAATCAACAGGTTCAAAAGTTCCCTGAATTCTCCGGCAGAGAGCGGAGTGATCCGTACATATATAGAAACGATGCTTGAGATGCCATGGGATGAGTTGTCGCAAGATCATAATGATCTGGAATATGCCCGCAAAGTACTTGATGAAGATCATTATGGATTGGAACAGGTAAAAGAAAGAATCCTGGAGTTTTTGGCAGTGCGGGCGCTTACAAAGAAAGGGGAAAGTCCGATACTTTGTCTTGTGGGACCACCGGGAACAGGAAAGACATCAATCGCAAAATCTCTTGCAAGGTCATTGAAAAAGCGATATGTTCGTATTTCGCTTGGCGGAGTTCGGGATGAGGCGGAAATTCGCGGACACAGAAGAACTTATGTAGGAGCGATGCCGGGGCGGATCGCCAATGGTCTTCGGTCTGCCGGAGTGAAAAATCCGGTCATGCTTTTGGATGAGATTGATAAAGTAAGTACAGACTATAAAGGAGATACTTTTTCTGCTCTTTTGGAAGTTTTAGACAGTGAGCAGAACAAAAAGTTCAGAGACCACTACATTGAAGTTCCGCTTGATCTGTCTGAAGTTCTGTTTATTACGACAGCGAATACACTACAGACGATCCCGCGTCCTCTGCTCGATCGTATGGAAGTGATTGAGATCAGCAGTTATACAGAAAATGAAAAACTGCATATTGCAGAGGAGCATTTAATACCGAAACAGATCGAAAAGCATGGATTGACGCCGGAACAGATCACGTTCAGCAAGCGTTCCATCTGGAAGATGGCAAGAAATTATACGAAAGAAGCAGGTGTGCGCCAGCTTGAGAGGGAGATCGGCAATATATGCAGAAAAGCGGCAAAAGAAATCTTTACGACAGATCGTGAGAAAATTGCTGTCACAGACCGGAATATCCATCGTTTTCTCGGAAAAGAGAAATATACTTATCAGATGGCAAATTCCGCGCCGGAAGTGGGAATTGTTCGCGGACTTGCATGGACGAGCGTGGGAGGCGATACTCTTCAGATCGAAGTAAACGTTATGCCGGGCAAAGGAGAACTGATGCTCACCGGACAGCTTGGCGACGTCATGAAAGAATCTGCGCGTACCGGAATCAGCTATATCCGCTCTGTCAGCAAGAAATACGCCATTGCAGCTGACTTTTTTGAAAAGCATGATATTCATGTTCATATTCCCGAAGGGGCAGTTCCAAAAGACGGACCTTCCGCAGGAATCACCATGGCGGTTGCGATGCTTTCCGCTATTACAGAAAAGAAAGTCAGAGCAGATCTGGCTATGACAGGAGAGATTACACTGAGAGGGCGCGTACTTCCGATCGGCGGTTTGAAAGAGAAGCTTTTGGCGGCGAAAAGCGCCGGAATGAAGACTGTAATTGTTCCGAAGGCAAATCGGACAGATGTCGAAGAGCTTTCGGCGGAGATTACAAAAGGAATGGAAATTTTATTTGTAGAAAGTATGGATGAAGTTTTGAAAGCTGCCATGAGCAGAAAACGAAAATGAAAGGAAATCGTTATGGTAATCAAAAATATTAATCTTGAGACAGTGTGCGGGATCACGAGTACGCTGCCGGAAAATGAAAAGCCGGAAGTGGCTTTCGCAGGCAAATCAAACGTAGGAAAATCGTCGCTGATCAATGCGCTGATGAACAGAAAATCATACGCCCGCATTTCTGCGACTCCGGGAAAGACACAGACGATTAATTTCTATAATATCAATGACGAAATGTACCTTGTCGATCTGCCGGGATATGGGTATGCCCGGGTTTCGGAGAAGGAAAAAGAACAGTGGGGGCAGATGATCGAACGTTACCTGCATTGTTCGGAACAGTTGAAAGCGGTCTTTCTTTTGATAGATATCCGGCATGAGCCGTCGGCGAATGACCGGATGATGTATCAGTGGATTGTGGAGCAAGGATATCATCCGATCATTATTGCGACGAAACTCGATAAGATCAAGAGAAGCCAGGTGCAAAAGCATGTGAAAATGCTTAAACAAGGACTGGATCTCGTTCCGGGCACAAAAGTAATCCCGTTTTCTTCTGTGTCAAAACAGGGCAAAGAAGAGATTTGGGAACTGATCGAATCAGAATGTCTTTGTATGGAGGCGCAGGATGGAGAATAAACGCCCGTATTGGCAGGTTGGCATCCGGCTGCTTTTCAGTTTGGCGGCGACAGCCGCATTTGTGATCCTTGGAGTGAAGGCGCTTGGTTTCCTTATGCCGTTTGTGATTGGATGGATCATCTCGGCAATCGCGTCGCCTCTTGTAAACTGGCTGGAAAAACGTCTGCGGATCGTGAAAAAACTTGGATCCGCGTTGATCGTAATTTTAGTGCTTGCCGGAATTGTCGGCATTTTATATTTAGGGATCAGCCGTCTTATTACAGAGGCGGTCGGCTTGATCAGAGATTTCCCTTCGATATATGCGCAGTTGGAAAGCGGATTAAGGCAGATCGGAGCGATGCTGTCCGGGCTGTTTGAGCGACTTCCGGATGCGGTTCAAAATGGGTGGAACACGATGACTGCCAATCTTGATGAATATATGGGAAAAGTCGTATCAGGCATCAGCGAGCCAACGGTTTCTGCTGCGGGAAATATTGCCAAAAGAGTTCCGTATTATCTCGTATCGTTTATCGTGGCTGTCATGTCGGCATATTTTTTCATCGTACAGAGAGAAGAGGTGCTTGCGTGGCTGAAAAAGGTTGCTCCGGTATCTGTTCAAAAAAGGATGACTCTTGTATCAGATAATTTAAAATATGCGTTAGGCGGTTACTTTAAAGCGCAGTTTAAGATCATGGGAGTTGTATTTGTGATCTTGGCTGCCGGGCTTGGCTTTTTAGGAACCGGATATTTTATTCTTGTGGCATTTTTAATTTCGTTTCTTGATTTTCTTCCGTTTTTTGGAACAGGAACAGCCATGATCCCATGGGCCGTGTACCAGTTTTTTATGGGAGATTATAAGATGACGGTGTCTCTGATTGTACTTTATGTGATTACACAGGTTATAAGACAGCTTCTCCAGCCGAAAATGGTTGGGGACAGTGTCGGTCTGAACCCTCTTGTCACGCTGCTTCTTTTATATACAGGGTATAAGGCGGGAGGATTGATCTGGATGATTTTGGCAGTGCCTGTCGGAATGGTTTTGATCAATATGTGTCAGGCAGGAGCCTTTGATTATATATTTGACGATGTCAAGATCCTCGTGGAAGGGATTTTGGGATTGCAGGAAAGTGAGAATCAAATACAGGAAGAAAAGGGAGGAATTGATGACAGAAATATTCACAAATAAAAACTTAAGAAAAAGTATACAGGAAAAAGCAGGGCGGGAAAGCCGGAAGATAAAAGAGAGTTTTCAGAACTTTGATTTGGAGTTCCAGAAAGAATTGGACCTGCTTTTAGATGAGATCGAAAGAGCGTTTCCTGAAGAAGTGTATTCTTTGGAACTTCTTTTCGAGAAGTTTTCCGGTTTCCTGAAGTCTGATATGGGGGAAGCGCAGCGGCTTGACTCTCTCATTAAAGCAGCGGCAGAACTTACGAGTCAGGAAGCTCCCCGCTGGGAAATGATTGCGGGTTGGCTGCTTGATTTTCAGTTTTCAAGGAAACTGAAAGCGGAAGAGGCGGCGCTTGGAATTACAAATCTCTATGATAAGATCGTATATTTGACAGAGCAGGAACTTTATGGTGCGTATATACTGGAACATTATTCAAGGGAAGACATTGAAAAGGCAGAGACTTATCTTTGTGCCGAAAGAAACAGGCTGTTTAATTATTCGGGACTGGAGCTTCTGATCAAACGATATGTAATCTCCACACATCATCACGTTCCGCTGGAAGATCCGCAGGAAATGTTTTTGGGGATAGCTCTTCATCTTGCGATGCGTGAGAAAGAAGACGTCCGGCTTATGTGGGTGAGATCGTTTTATGAGATGCTTTCGAAGCTGGAAGTGACAATGGCGACCCCGACGCTGGCAAATGCAAGGAAACCCTTTCATCAGCTTAGTTCCTGCTTTATCGATACAGTGCCGGATAGTCTGAAAGGAATTTTCCGCTCCATTGATAACTTTGCGATGGTGAGCAAATACGGAGGCGGAATGGGGATGTATTTCGGAAAGGTCCGCGCATCGGGAAGTACGATCCGGGGATTTGAAGGGGCGGCAGGCGGAGTGATACGCTGGGTCCGCATTGTAAACGATACGGCGGTTGCGGTAGATCAGTTGGGAGTAAGAGCAGGAGCGGCAGCAGTCTATTTGGATGCATGGCACAGAGATCTGCCGGAATTTCTTCAGCTTCGGACAAACAACGGTGATGAGAGGATGAAGGCGCATGACGTATTTCCGGCTGTTTGTTATCCGGATCTGTTTTGGAAAATGGCGTCGGAAGATCTGAATCAGGAATGGTATCTGATGTGTCCGCATGAGATTATGACCGTGAAAGGATATTGTCTGGAAGACAGCTATGCAGAAGAATGGGAAGAACGCTATTGGGAATGTGTTCGAGATCAGAGGATCAGAAAAAGGACGGTTATTTTAAAAGATCTTGTCCGCCTGATTATTAAATCTGCCGCAGAGACGGGAACCCCATTTGCATTTAACAGAGACATTGTCAACCGTGCAAATCCAAATCCGCATAAAGGAATGATCTATTGTTCGAATCTATGTACCGAGATTGCACAGAATATGTCTCCGATCTCCACGATCGATACGAAGATTCAGACGGAAGACGGGGATACGGTAGTTGTCAATCGGATGAAGGCGGGAGAGTTTGTCGTATGTAATCTGGCGTCCCTGTCTCTTGGAAAACTTCCGGTTCATGATTCTGCGTATGTTCGAAATGTTGTCCGCACGGTTGTCAGAGCGCTCGATAATGTAATCGACTTGAATTTTTATCCGGTTCCTTATGCGAAGATTACAAATCACGCATACCGTTCCATCGGTCTTGGAGTGAGCGGATATCATCATATGCTGGCGAAAAATAAGATTAAATGGCAGTCGGAAGAGCATTTGGAGTTTGCAGATAAACTGTTTGAACAGATTAATTATGCTGCTATCGAAGCAAGCAGCGACTATGCGCAGGAAAAAGGTTCTTATCAGTATTTTGAAGGATCTGACTGGGAGAACGGAGCATATTTTGAAAAACGTGGATATTGTTCGGATGAATGGAATGCTCTGAGAGAAAAGGTACGCCGGCAGGGGATGAGAAACGCTTATCTTTTAGCGGTGGCGCCGACCAGTTCTACATCGATCATCGCCGGAACGACAGCCGGGATTGATCCGGTTATGAATAAATATTTTTTAGAGGAGAAAAAAGGCGCAATGTTTCCGCGGGTTGCTCCTGATCTGAGTTTAGAGACGTACTGGTATTACATAAACGCACATCATATTGATCAGAAATGGTCTGTGCGCGCGTGTGGAGTAAGACAGCGGCATATAGATCAGGCGCAGTCGATGAATTTTTATATAACAAATGACTATACGATGCGTCAGGTGCTTGATCTTTATTTGAAAGCATGGGAATGCGGCGTAAAGACTGTGTATTATGTCAGATCGAAATCTTTGGAAGTGGAGGAATGTGAGTCTTGTTCTTCGTAAAAATAAAAGAAGAAATGAAATCTGACCGGAAAATGAAAAAAGGAGAGAAACGATGCAGGAATTTGATATAAAAAAACCTCTTCCGCGTAAACCGCTTTTCAATCCGAAGGGAGATACGGATGTGCTTAAGCGCCGCATGATCGGCGGAAATACGACGAATTTGAACGATTATAATAACCTGAAGTATTCATGGGCGTCAGACTGGTATCGTCAGGCGATGAACAATTTCTGGATTCCAGAGGAGATCAATCTGTCGCAGGATATAAAGGATTATCCGAATCTTGCCCCGGCAGAGAGAAAAGCGTATGATAAGATTTTATCTTTTTTAGTTTTTCTTGATTCGATCCAGACGGCGAATCTGCCGTGTGTCGGGGAATACATTACGGCAAACGAGGTGAATCTGTGCCTTAATATCCAGACGTTTCAGGAATGCGTTCATTCACAGTCCTATTCTTATATGCTGGATACAATCTGTTCACCGGATGAAAGAATGGATATTTTATATCAGTGGAAAACGGATGAACGTCTGTTGAGAAGAAATACGTTTATCGGAGAATGCTATAATGAGTTTCAAGATAAAAAAGACGCCAGAACACTGCTGAGAGTTATGATGGCGAATTTCGTTTTGGAAGGGATTTATTTCTTTTCCGGGTTTATGTTTTTCTATAATCTGTCCCGTAATGGGAAGATGCCGGGTTCTGCTCAGGAGATCCGTTATATTAACCGGGATGAGAATACTCATTTATGGCTGTTTCGAAATATTATGATCGAACTTCGGAAGGAACAGCCGGAATTGTTTGATGACAAAATGGTATCTGAGCTCAAAGCGCTTCTTATGGAGGCGGTCAGTCAGGAAATCGAATGGGCAGGTTATGTGATCGGAGATGAAGTGGCAGGTCTGAATCAAAAAATGATAACAGATTACATTCATTATCTCGGCAATCTGAGATGGAAAAGTCTTGGATATGAGACGATTTATCCGGGGTGTGAAAGAGAACCCGAAACGATGAAATGGGTGTCTCAATATTCGAATGCAAATATGGTGAAAACCGATTTCTTTGAGGCACGCTCGACTGCTTATGCAAAATCAACAGCGCTGGTCGATGACCTCTAAGAGGGCGCAGACTTAGGCTTGAAAAAAGAAAGCTTCTATGCTATGATGAGAAAGAATTATCAATTAATGATAAAATAAGATGAAAATTTGCAGGAGGTATTATCATGAAAAAATATGTGTGTGACGTATGTGGATACATTTATGATGAAGAGATCGGAGATCCGGATAACGGAATCGAAGCAGGAACAAAATGGGAAGATGTTCCGGAAGATTTCCTCTGTCCGCTTTGTGGAGTAGGAAAAGACGAGTTTTCTGAAGTAGAGTAATCACAGGCGACAGAAACCGACAGGAAAGAAAGAGAAAGGCGGCTCTCGGGGAGAACAACGAAGAGCGGTCTTTCTTTTTGCGCCGTCATGTAAGCGGTGTGTACCTTTGGAAAAAATGTTTTGTCATATTTTTACCTCTGCATTTCATAAAGAAGCTGAAAAAGAGAAAAATAAAAAACAGAAACATAAAAACAGTGAGAGCAGAAACAGCATAGAAAGGAAAAAAGAAAATGAACAGATACGATGTGATTATAATCGGTGCAGGTCCGGGAGGAATTTTTGCGGCATATGAACTTGTGAAAAAGGCGCCGGAATTGAAAGTAGCTGTGTTTGAAGCAGGCAATCCTCTTGAGAAGAGAAAATGTCCGATTGATGGGAAGAAAATAAAAAGCTGCATCAACTGCAAGACATGTGCGATCATGAGCGGATTCGGAGGCGCAGGTGCATTTTCAGACGGGAAGTATAATATTACAAATGATTTTGGCGGTACTTTATATGAATATATCGGTAAAGATACTGCTATCGATCTTATGAAATATGTTGATGACATCAACCTTGCCTATGGCGGGGAAGGAACAAAGATGTATTCTACAGCAGGAACAGATATTAAGAAACTCTGTATTCAGAATGAACTGAAACTTCTGGATGCTTCTGTTCGCCATTTAGGAACGGATATTAATTATGTCGTGTTGGAAAATCTTTATAAAGAATTGAAAGAAAAGGTCGAATTCCGGTTTAATTATCGGGTGGATGAGCTGGAAATAGTAGAAGGAGGCTATCGCGTCATCAGCGGGGATAAGGCAGATGAATGTGAAAAATGCATTATTTCCGTAGGAAGAAGCGGAAGCAAGTGGATGGAGAAAGTGTGTGAAAGCCTCGATATAGAGACAAGTTCAAATCGTGTGGATCTTGGTGTGAGAGTGGAACTTCCCGCAGTGATTTTTTCTCATCTTACAGACGAGTTGTATGAAAGCAAGATCGTATATCGAACAGAAAAGTTTGAAGATAAAGTAAGAACTTTCTGTATGAACCCACATGGTATCGTTGTAAATGAAAATACAAATGGTATCGTTACGGTAAACGGACACAGTTATGAAGATCCGAAGAAGCAAACTGAAAACACAAACTTTGCACTTCTTGTAGCAAAACATTTTTCTGAGCCGTTTAAAGACAGTAACGGATATGGAGAGAGCATAGCGCGCCTGTCCAATATGCTCGGAGGCGGTGTGATTGTGCAGCGTTTTGGAGACTTGACACGCGGAAGAAGAAGTACGGCAAAACGAATCGAAGAAGGATTTGTGCGTCCGACGTTGTCGGCAGAACCGGGAGATTTAAGTCTTGTTCTTCCGAAACGTATTTTAGACGGAATTATTGAAATGATCTATGCTCTTGATAAGATCGCGCCGGGTACGGCGAATGATGACACACTTCTTTACGGTGTGGAAGTGAAGTTTTATAATATGGAAGTGAAACTGGACGAACATCTTGAAACGAATCATAAAGGATTATATGTGATCGGAGACGGAAGCGGCGTGACCCATTCTCTGTCGCACGCATCTGCCAGCGGAGTTTATGTTGCGCGCGGTATTGCAGAAAAATGATATAAATTTTTGACTCGGAAAAGAAATGAACAGGTGAAAAAATGATAAAATTACTTGCAGTGGATATGGACGGAACGTGTTTGGACGGAAGAAGCCGTATGACAGACAGAACATTGGAAACGCTGAGGAAGGCGGCAAAAGAAGGGATTACGGTTGTGCCGTGTACAGGCCGGAATTTAGGCTGTGTTCCCCACAGGCTGGCGGCCGGTGTTTTGCGGGAGAGCAAAACAGAAGATGACAAGAAGAACCAGGGATTGTTCCGCTACGCAATTACATCAAACGGTGCGATGGTAACAGATGTGAAGGAGAAAAAGACTTTGTTTCAGGCGCTGATCAAACAAGAAGACGCACTTTCGATTGTTTCTGCATGCAGTCAGGAAAAATTCGGGGTTGCAGCGCATGTAAAACATCGGTATTTTGCACAGGGAAAACTGTTTACTTCGGCGGGACGGATCGTTTATGGGAAAGATGCGGCTGTGTGAGAGATATGGAGGCAATTCTTGTCAGAAGCGGCTGTGATGTAGAAGAACTTCAATTTTATTTTCCTACGTCGAAAGGGAAAATGAAGCTAAAAGAGATTCTTTCTCGTTATCCGCAAGTGAAGGCTGCTTATACGGGAATATATGCAGAAGTATTTTCAGCAGAGGCATCCAAAGGAAACGGACTGAAAGCGCTTGCCTCTTACCTGGGAGTGGAGAAAGAGGAGATCGCGTGCATCGGAGACGGAGAGAACGATCAGTTTATGTTTGATGAGTCCGGTCTGAAGATCGCGATGGGAAACGCGGGGGAAACTCTGAAAATGCAGGCAGATTATGTAACCTTGTCAAACCGTCATGACGGCGCGGCAGAGGCGATTGAAAAATATATCCTCTCAATATAAAAGACCTACAGTCAGATCAGGGTGCAGACGGAATTTATTCTTCCGGATGCACTCTGATCTTTTTGTAAGTCCTTCTGTTGTAAGAAAAAGAAAATGGGATTATTTTGTGCTTAAAATTGATTTCACATGTTCGATTTCCTGAACAGATGCTTTTTCTGCAGGTACATAGTAGCTTTTTTCACGAGCTGCAGTGTACATTTTCTCCTGTGCCATTTCACATTGGTTGCGGATCTGTTTCAAGCATTGTTTTAATTCTTTGTTTTCTGTCTGCGGAATCATGTCTCCGAACATTTTCAGTTCTCCGTTGATCCCTACAAGGGCGTCTGACACCATTGTTTTTTCGTCCATTTTATTCACCTCGTTTTGGAATGATTTGTTTCATTGTTTTGTAAAAATGTGAGATTACAGGAATTTCATCAGTTCCTGTTTGTTTTTCATGGCGGAATCTGCCGCCTCTTGGAAAAGTTTTTTGATTTCAGGATCTTCTGCTTTTGAAGCGTAATCTGTCATCTTGCAGTGTGTGGTGGAATAACCTCCGATAAGATGACGAAGATTCTGAAGATCAAGGATCGATATTTCTGACATAGATACAACCTCCTTATAAATACGATTTCAGGAAGTAGTATGCCCGGTATTTTGGTTATTTATAAGTGAATGAGCAATAAATTCGTGAAAAAGAGAACGCATTTCCGGCGAGGTGCGGTACATGCATTCCGGGTGCCACTGCACACCGATCGTAAAAGGATGTCCTAAAAGTTCGATCGCTTCGATCACTCCATCGTGGGAACGGGCGCTTGCGCGGATATTTTTCCCTAACGTGTTGACAGCCTGATGGTGGAAGCTGTTGACATAAAGGCAGGAACCGATGAATTGTTTTAGCTTTGAACCCCGATCAATTTTGATCCGGTGGCTGACATCTCCTCTGGAAGAAGAATGCTGCATGTGATCGAGTACAGGCTGGGGAGCAAGGGAAAGATCCTGCCAGACTGTACCGCCGCATGCGACGTTTAAGATCTGCATTCCCCGGCAGACTGCAAGGACAGGCTTGTGGGACGCAAGGATGCGTTTCATGAACCGTATCTGGAAGAGGTCTACGGTGATGTCTGTCTTTCCGTTTCCTTTTTGCGGTTCTTCTCCGAACAGCAGCGGGGTGATATCTTCCCCGCCGCAAAAAAGGAAGCCGTCGCAGGAATGGACATATTCGTTGATGAGCCGGTCGCTGCGCACAAGGGGAATCAAAAAAGGAATTCCCTTTGAATAACGGATAGATTGAATATAAACATTAGGTACAAATTGCCGATCCTCATGGAATCCGCAGATAACAATGCCGATTTTTGGATACATGTCGTTTCCTTTCAAATTGATTTTTAAGGCAGATCAGCCAAAGACTGCCTTATTTGTGTTATAGTCAGAATATGTAAAAAAGAAGCTGCTTATACATGAGAAGAGGGAAATAAAAATAGGAAAAGAGGGAATGATATGAGATGGATTGATCTGCATTGCGATACGGTAAGTGAACTCTATAAGAACAGACAGGAAACTCTGATAAACAATTCGTTATGCGTAGATTTAAAACGGCTCGATAAAGCAGGTGCTTATGCACAGTTTTTTGCCTGTTTTGTAAACTTAAATGATTATGACCGAGATCGGATCGGAGTGGAAGACAGGGCGTACGCGGCTGTTCTTGATATGATCCGATATGCCGGAAATGAAAGAACGAGCTTCCGGCAGGAAAAGAGCGCATCAAATGTATCAGAGCCGGTCTGTCCGAAAATGCTTCTGACGGTGGAAGAAGGAGGCGTTTTGGGAAACCGTGAGGAACGGCTCAAGATATTATATGATGAAGGAGTCCGCCTTCTGACGCTGACATGGAATTATGAAAACTGTATCGGCAGTCCCAACAGTAAAGACAGGACGCAGATGGAAAAAGGACTGAAACCTTTTGGAATAGAGATTGTGGAACGGATGAATGAACTGGGAATGTTGATCGATGTATCCCATCTTTCGGACGGAGGTTTTTTTGATTGTATAAAATACAGTCGCGTTCCTGTTGTGGCGTCTCATTCAAACGCAAGATCGCTTTGCAAGCATCCGAGAAACCTGACAGATGAAATGCTTCATCTTCTCGGAGAAAACGGAGGCGTTGCGGGAGTGAATTTTTATTCTGCATTTTTAAAAGAAAGCGGACGGGCGGAAATCCCGGATCTTGCAAGGCATGTTTTATGGATGGTCGATAAAGCAGGTGAAGATGCGGTGGCTCTTGGTACAGATTTTGACGGATTTCCAAAAGAAGCCCTTCCGAAAGGAATCAGGGATGTGATGGATGTGGCAAAATTATGGGAAGAGTTAGAACGGACAGGTCTTACGGGTCGGCAGATTGAAAAGATAGCTTCTGGAAACGTTTTGCGGGTGATGAAAGAAGTGTTCCGGGAAGTGAAAAATTAAAGAAATTTTAGGATTTTGTTTAAAGAAAAGAAGGGCGTTTGGGGATATACTTTCTGCTGTAAAGAAAAAGAAGTTTATAAGAGGTCAATAAGATGCGGGAAAACAGCAGATATGAAAGAAACAACGTAAGAAGCAGAACGAACAGCAGTCTGAAACGGAAGCAACGGAAACGGAGGAAGAGGTTCAGAAGGCTGAAGAAACTTGTTACGGCGGTTGCTGCGGGAACGATTCTTCTGACTGCATTTTTGTGGGTGAGGGGTTTCCTTTCCGGTGGAATGTCCGGAACAGGCGGATCGCTCAGCGGATTTATAGAAGAAGGCGGCGAGATGCTGAAAGCGAAATCAGCATATCAATTTATTGATGAAGACGAAGAGAACGCGGATGTTTTAAAAGATCTTCTTGACAAAAACCCGGAGACAGCAGATTTTGTCAAAAATTATGCTCAAATGAAGGGGAATCCTCCGGCAGATACGATCGGTGACTGGGATGCAGGAGAGATCCCTTTGCTTTTGCAATGGGATGAACGATGGGGATACTGTACTTACGGTGATGGAATGATTGCGGTCAATGGATGTGGTCCGACCTGCGTATCTATGGTTCTTTGCGGGCTGCTTGGAGATCCTTCGATTACGCCGTATAAAGTGGCGGAGTTTGCACAACAGCAAGGGTATTATGCCGGGGATGCGGGAACAAGCTGGACGCTGATGTCGGAAGGAGTGCAGTCTTTCGGAGTATGGGGAGAAGAGATCGGATTAAGTAAAGAAGGAGTGTTTTCGGCGTTGGAAAGCGGAAATCCTGTTATTTGTAGTATGCGTCCCGGAGACTTTACGACAACAGGACATTTTATTGTATTGACGAAAGTTGAGGATGGAAAGCTCAAAGTGAATGATCCAAACAGCAGGATCAGAAGCGGGCAGCTTTGGGATTATGAGAGGTTAGAACCACAGATTCAGAATTTATGGGTATTTTCAAAAATATAAAAGAGCAGCAGCGCCTTGCTCTGAGAATGGAGCAGGGCGCTGCTATTTGGCAATGGCGACCGCTTTATTTTTCGAGTTCCTGCATCTTCATTGCACGGACTTTTAACGGAAGTCCAAACAGATTGATGAATCCTTCTGCATCGTGATGATCGTAAAGTTCGCCTGTTGTAAAGCTTGCGAGAGATTCGCTGTACAAAGAATAAGGAGATGTCTCGCCGGCTTTGATAATATTGCCTTTGTATAATTTGAATTTCACTTCGCCTGTTACATACTGCTGTGTAACGTCGATAAATGCCTGAATTGCTTCGCGAAGTGGGGTAAACCATTTTCCTTCATAAACGATCTGCGCAAATTTATTGCCAAGATCTTTCTTCACCTCATATGTAGCCCGATCAAGAACGAGTTCTTCAAGCTGTTCGTGAGCTGCCATAAGGATCGTTCCGCCCGGCGTCTCGTATACACCGCGGGATTTCATTCCTACGACACGGTTTTCGACGATATCAACAATGCCGATGCCATGTTTTCCGCCAAGAGCGTTCAGCTCTGTAATGATTTCGGAAACTTTCATTTCTTTTCCGTTCAGAGTTTTCGGAACTCCGGCTTCAAAAGTCATTGTTACATATTCTCCTTCATCAGGAGCTTTTTCCGGAGTTACACCGAGAACAAGCAGATCATCATAATTCGGCTCGTTTGCCGGATCTTCCAGCTCCAAACCTTCATGGCTGATGTGCCATAAGTTACGATCACGGCTGTAGCTGTGTTTTGCGTCAAACGGAAGATCGATTCCGTGCTCTTTACAGTATTCGATCTCCTCTTCACGAGACTGCATTGTCCAAACGTCAGTCATTCTCCATGGAGCGATGATCTTAAGATCCGGTGCAAGCGCTTTGATTCCAAGTTCGAAACGGATTTGGTCGTTTCCTTTTCCTGTTGCGCCGTGGCAGATGGCTGTTGCGCCTTCTTTACGTGCGATTTCAACAAGTCTTTTGGCGATGACCGGACGCGCCATTGACGTACCGAGCAGGTATTTATTCTCATATACAGCGCCGGCTTTAACACACGGCATTACATAATCGTCACAAAATTCATCAATAATATTTTCAATATACAATTTGGAAGCTCCTGAAAGTTTTGCTCTTTCTTCCAGTCCGTCCAGTTCTTCTCCCTGTCCGCAGTCGATGCAGCAGCAGACTACATCATAGTCGAAATTCTCTTTCAGCCATGGGATGATCGCTGTTGTGTCAAGACCTCCTGAATATGCAAGTACAACTTTTTCTTTACTCATTTTAATTGCCTCCTGAAATTTATTTTTCTTGTTAAAAATTCATTTTTTTGTTTGAACTATCCATACTATACACCTAATTTCATAAATATGCAATAGAAAAATGAAAAAATAAATAAAAATGCATAAAATGTAATTAAAATGCATAAAAATGCAAAAATGAAATGCGAATATGCAAAAGACAACCGGAAGTATCGCAAAATTGTAAAAATAAGGGGAAAATAAGACCGGAATTGTGTTTCTTCCATATTAAATATGAAAAAAATGTAAAACGAAAGGGATTGATTGTAACTTTTGTGATAAAAAAATAAAAAAAGCATAACTTTTTCATTAAAATTATCTAATCAAAAATGCAAATGGATAAATAAAAAGTGCAAACTAATCAGCTTGGAATTTGGTATAATAACCTTCGTAAGCAGATTTACTCTTTAGGTATTTTTATTTTCTTAAAGAGAGCTTGTTGAAACGGCATGAGGAAAGGGGCTTTGACCTGTCCGATGAATGCTAATCTTAATAAGGAAGGAGGACACAAAAATGCCAGATATTCGATTGACAAGAATTGACAATCGTCTGATTCATGGTCAGGTAGCAACACAGTGGTGCGGCGTTGTAGGCGCGAACCTGTTACTTGTTGCGAATGATGCGGTTGCCGCGGATGAATTCCGTCAAGGTTTGATGAACATGGCTGCTCCAGCTTATGCGCAGACACGTTTCTTCACAATCGAGAAGACAATCAATATCATCCACAAAGCTTCTGCAAATCAGCATATTGCAATTATCTGCGAATCACCGCAGGATGTGCTTAAGCTCGTAGAGGGCGGCGTACCGATCAAGAAATTAAACATCGGTAATATGCACATGGCTGAAGGTAAACGTCAGGTGGCAACTTCGGTTGCAGTTGATGACGATGATGTTGCAACTTTTAGAAAGTTGCAGGATCTCGGTGTGGAACTGGAAATTAAACGAGTTCCTGATACACCGGCAGAAAGTACAGAAAAATTATTCAAATGATAATTAAGTTTTATCGGTTAATTGGAAAGGAGTAAACATGGGAGATATTACAATCATCCAAGCTCTTCTGGTTTTCGTAGTAGCCTTTATCATGGGTATTGACCAGTTCAGCTTCTTAGAGTCCCTGTACCAGCCGATCGTTACTTGTCCGATTATCGGAGCAATCCTTGGTAACTTCGAGCTTGGTATCGTAGTAGGTGGTGCTTACCAGCTTATTCAGATCGGAAGTATGCCGATCGGTGGTGCACAGCCGCCAAACGCAATTCTTGGTGGTATTATGGCAACTATTTTCGCAGTTTCACTTGACATGGAAGCTACAGCAGACGGTGTAGGCGCAGCAATGGGTCTTGCAATTCCGTTCGCAGTATTCGGACAGTATGCAGTTACACTGACATTTACATTTATGTCCGGTATGATGGCTAAAGCTGACAAATACGCTGAGGAAGCAAATGTTAAAGGTATCCGCAACATCAACTTCCTTGAGATGGCAGTACTTGGATGTCTGTTCGGAGTTCTTGCAGTAGCAGGACTTTACGGTGGAACAGCTCTTGGTGAGACACTGAAAGACTTCTCTTACCAGTTCTCATGGGTAATGGCTGGTCTGGATGCAGCAGGCGGCGCTATGAAGTTCGTTGGA
>CAJLUP010000018.1 GCA_905209865.1 uncultured Lachnospiraceae bacterium | reverse complement strand
AAAAATGCGAAGTGAGTTATATCACTCATTTCGCATTTATCTTATTACTTCACGAAATTTTCTTCTATCTAATGACAAAAATGGAATATTCCACGATTTTTTGCAATATTATTCATCTATTTTCCTTTATTTTATGTGTATTTTGTATATAAATTTTCTCCACTGTTATTTCTCCGCTTCCAAACGCTCTCCAAAGGAAAACAAAATGAACAAAACCCTGCAAACTTTATTGATTGATCAAACAAGTCCCATACTTTTTAAAAGGAACAGCCATCCCGTCAATGTAAACGCACTGAATACAGTTGTCAGCATGACAACGCCCGACGTCACCGTACCTTCATGTCCCATATTTTTCGCCATGACATAACAGCTCACTGTTGTTGCCGATCCAAGCATTACAAGAATCGCGATAAGCTCTTCTCTTCGAAATCCAAGCATTACCGCGAGAGGGAGAAATACGGTTGTAAAACCGACAAGTTTCAACGCGCAGGCGGCAATTACCGGTTTGATCTTTCCAATCGTCTTCTGAACATCGAAGGATGCTCCAAGAGCCATCAGTCCAAGAGGGGTTGCGACAGCACCCACATTTGATACTGTTTTTCCTATTATACAGGGCATTGGAATCCGAAGCGCCGACCAGAGCAGTCCTGCCGCAATCCCGATTATAATCGGATTTGTGACAATCCCTTTCAGTGTCTTTTTCCACAATTCTTTATCTAATTTCCTTCGTTCCGGCTGAAAGAACGACAATACAACAACAGCCATTATATTATACAGCGGCACGCTTCCGATAATCATAAGGGGCGCTAATCCTGCATCTCCGTATATATTTCGGATAAACGCGATACCAAGAAGCGCTGCGCTGCTTCTGTATGACGCCTGAATAAATTCGCCTCTTATTCCACGATCTTTCCACAGAAAGGAAATACCCGCAGCCAGCGCAATGCTTGCAAATGTCACGAAGAAGCAAAACAAAACGAACTTCAAATTCCACACTTCTTGAAAATCTACGGTTGCCAGATCTTCAAAAACAAGGATCGGAAGGGGCACGAGAAAGACAAACTGATTCATTTTCGAGGCAAATACCTCGTCGATCCAGCCAAGTTTCCGAAAGAGAAACCCCAGCGCCATTAACAAAAAAATCGGCGCTGTAGCATTTAAACTGAAGATTAAATTTTCCATTTTTTCTTTCTCCTTATCTGCAAATCACCGGAAGTGCCAAAAGGCACATTCCGGGATTGTAAGCGGTCGCCATTGCAATAGCCGTATTTCCATGCAGCATCTGCATTTTTCCTTATCACAGGCAGTTACTCTGTCCGAAGAGCGGTCACAGGATCACTTTTCGCCGCCTTTTTAGACGGAAGCAGACCGCCAAGCAACGTCAAAATAACGCTTAGAATAATCAGTACGATTGCCGGAATTACCGGAAGAACCGCGCTCACATCATTCGTTCCCGCCAAATGATGGATCAACGCATTTCCCGGAATCAGGAGCAGAAGCGTCATCCCGATTCCAATCACTCCTGCGCACAGACCGATAATAAACGTCTCCGCGTTAAACACTTGCGAAATATTGCTCTTGGAAGCTCCGATCGCGCGCAGGATTCCGATCTCTTTCTTTCGCTCAAGAACGCTGATATAAGTGATCACACCGATCATGATCGATGATACGACAAGGGAAATCGCCACAAATGCAACAAGTACATAACTGATAATATCTATAATCTGCGTCACAGATGACATCAGCGCGCCGACCATATCCGTATAAGTAATCACCTGCTCTTCTTTCCCTGCACCTTCCATCTTTCTGTTATAATCGTCCAAGATCTTAACTACTTCTTCTTTGCTCTCAAAATCTTTTGGGTAGATTGAAACAGCAGCCGGCACAGCGAAATCAACATAACCTAACTGTTTGAGATTGTTGTCATATGTAGCGCTTTGCGCCGCTCCCATGGACATCATCAGTTCCGCCAGTTCTTCCCCTGTCATGTTCATTCGAAATGCTTCGGCAAATGCATCTTTATCTACATGCACAGCGTTTTGCAGACTGCTTCCGACCTGCGTCATTGCCTGTCCCATAGAAGTCTGCAGTCCTTCAGCAAGCTGATCCATGATCTGCCCCATCGCTGATGTGATCTGTCCTTCGATCGCTGTCCCTGCTGCTCCTGCATAGGAAGAAACCGCATCTTTCATATAAGAGCCAAATGCACTTGTAATCTGCTGTTCCAGACTTTCAACATCTACGATTCCTTTCATCCCGTCAGACAATCTCTGACTGCCGTCCTCGGTCTTCAGATATGCGATAAAATGTTCTCCGATCTTTGTCGGATCAGCCAATCCGTTTTCTGACGCATAACGAACGTATCCTTCTGCAAGTTCCAATGAAAGCTTTTGTATCTGTTCTCCTGTAATCTCAAGATTTCCCGCCATATCGCCAAAAATTTCTCCTGCATATCGATTCAATATTTCTTTTGCCTCTTCGGTCTGCATATATTCAGTCAAATATTCGTCAAACTTTGACGGATCTTCATATCCGTTTTCAACGATAAACGTTCCGTATCCCTGCGCAATTTCCTTCACCATTGCCTGAAGCTGTTCCACTGTTGCAGACATCCCGCTGCCTGACTGGATCATTTCACCGATGTTTCTTCGGATGATCTCCTGCGCATCCGAAGTTCCGAGATATTGCCCGAACTGCTCTGCCAGCGAAGAGTAATCTGCCTCTGGATGTGCAGCGGCATATTGTGCATATCCTTCTGTCAGGCTTTCCGCCAAAGGACGGAATCCATCCGGGCTAACTGTAAGTTCCAGATCTTTGAGCAGCGCTTCCAGATTCATCTGCGGCAGTTCGGGAAGCTGAACTTGTATCTTACTTAAATCTAACAGACCTGAGAGATTGACTGCATTTCCGGCAGAACGAAAAATTTCAGAAAAATCAGCCGTCTTTTCGATTCCTGAAAAAGCATTTTTATCAAATGCAAACGCCTGTGCAAGTTTCTTCTCATCGATCGTGATCAGCGAATCCATATCAAATCCGCCCTTTGCATTTTCTTTCCCGAAAGGTTCTCCGGTAAGGACGTTCAATTTTGGATCTGCTTTCTGATCTTGCACGATCTTTGATCTTTCTGCCCCTTCTGCGACATGTTTTATCAGCGAAGCAGGATAATTGATCCCCGGCATCAAAGCCGCGCCGTTTGCATCTTCTCCCGGCTGAACAATGCCGACGATCTGAATCGGTTCCGCATTTTTCACAAGCTTCTTCATATAAGCCGCATCTCCTGAGCGATCTTTCCACACATGATAACTGTTGTCATATTCATAATAATCCGCACTGTTTACTAATTTAAACTCTTTCCCCAGAATATCATCATATGTATATAAACTTGTATCTTTCGGAATCTCGATCTGCTCTTCCTCTACAAACCCCGCCACCATCTCTTCTAATTCCAGCGGATCCCTCAGTCCCAGCGTATAGAGCAGTTGATCGCTCATTCCTCCGCCTGAAGTAAGCACAAGAACACATTCGTTATACGCTTTCGGCCATCGGCCTGCTTTCACGTCATACTGATTTTTATACAGATCAGGATCTGACGGCATTTGATAAAAAACATCCGTGCTCATCATCGATGACATCAGGCTGTTCGAGCCGACAGAAGAGCCAAGTCCCGCCGCCTCAAAAGAGCGATCCGGGTGGACTTGTCGGACATTTTCCCCATCCTGCGCATAAATCTGAGGGACAACCTGATAAGAATACTCAACTGCATTTGTATATTGATCGATCTGGCTTTCCTCACTGTCTAAAAATTTTTTCAAAGATTCCAAATCATTTGAATCCATTGTGGAAAACATATTTGTGACCATATCGATCACCCATATCTTCTCTTTTTCCTTCCCTTCATCTTTCTCTGACAAAGCAGCGGTTTCCTCGGTTTTCGGATTCTCCCCTCCGGTCATCATGGAAGTAAAATCAAAACCTGTGCTTTGGATCTGAAGCGGATATTGAGAAAGTGTCTCCCGCTCAATATTTTTTATGTAGTCGTTCACCCCTGCCGACAAAGAAAGGATCAGCGCAATACCGATAATTCCGATCGAGCCGGCAAAAGAAGTTAATAAAGTTCTTGCTTTTTTCGTCTGAAGATTATGAAAACTCAGGGAAAGAGCCGTCAGAAATGACATGGAAGATTTCCCCATATTTTTATGCTCCGGCACAGCTGCTGTGCCCTCGTCCACAAGAAATTCATCGCTGTCCGAACGGATCTTCCCGTCTTTAAGTTCCACGATTCTTGTCGCATACTGCTGCGCCAGTTCAGGATTATGTGTTACCATGACAACGAGCCGATCCTGTGCTACTTCTTTGAGCAGCTCCATTACCTGAATACTTGTCTCGCTGTCAAGCGCTCCTGTCGGTTCATCGGCAAGAAGGATATCAGGATTATTCACAAGCGCTCTTGCAATGGCAACTCTTTGCATCTGCCCGCCGGAAAGCTGACTTGGACGCTTATGGATCTGCTCACCTAATCCGACCCGTTCCAATGCCTGCTTCGCCCGTTCCCTGCGCTGTGCCTTCCCGACTCCTGAGATCGTAAGCGCCAGTTCCACATTTGACAAAAGCGTCTGATGGGGGATCAGATTATAGCTTTGAAACACAAAACCGATCGTGTGATTTCGATAGGAATCCCAGTCGCGGTCTTTGTACCTCTTCGTCGAAATCCCATTTATGACCAAATCCCCGCTGTCATACCGATCCAATCCTCCTATGACATTGAGCAGAGTCGTTTTCCCCGAGCCGCTCGGTCCTAAGATTGCCACAAATTCGTTATCCCGCAAATTCAGGCTGACTCCGTCCAGCGCTTTTTGAACAAGACTTCCCGTTCTGTATTCCTTACATATTTTCTTTATCTGGAGCATACTGTTTTTGTTCCTTTCCACGTCTTCAATCTATCTCATCCTCTAAACAATATCCCGTCTGACCTGCTCTAAGCGGCAGACTTTCCACCCTCAAGAATACTAAATTTAATGATAGTCCAAAATCCTGCCTCTTTCAAGATGATTTTCCAAAGCACTTTTCATCTACAATTTTCCAAAGCTCACCTACCAGCCTTTTAAGAAAAACAGCCCTGCGCCTAATCCTTTACCGAGAGCGGCGCTGATCACGAAAGCCGCCGCATATCTTACGATCCGGGCACGGCGCATAAAGATCGGGAACACATTTAGTATTTCCGCCAGCGCCATTGACCAGCATCCGACAAAAATACCTGCAAACATTCCAAACAGAATCTGTACTGCCCCTCCCCCAAAAGGTACCAGATAAGAGGGTGCGGTTCCTTCCAGAAAAGGCCGGAGCAGGAAAACGATATTTCCGATGATCCCGCCAAGCGCCACGCTTGTTTCATAGAAAAGGATCTTATCCCCTGTATGTGTCCGATCTGCAAAACCAGCGATCACCCCAAGTCCCACGATAAAAGAAAACAAACCGCCTGCCACAGCCGCCCCGGCACTTAAACCAATAAGCGTCAAAATAAAAAAATTCACGGAGTTTTCTCCCCCTTCCCGACGTTCTTGCTGCCGATATCGATCTCTTTTTCTTTTCTCGCCGCATTTTCAATCAACGTCGTCTGTATATCATTTTCATAAATTCGCATCTGTACTTCCATCGGCGTAGGATCGACCGTAAAACGTCGTTTCCCGAAATGATTAAAAAAGATCAGAATACCGATAATAAGCCCGGCAGAATATGCGATCTCCAAAATCGTTATACCGCCCGGCTTATTTCCGGTGACAAGACGATAGATCTGATCAAACAGTTTCGTCACATCCACGTCGTTATTAAACGCCATAATCGAGAATGCCGCCCCACAAAATGTCACAGCCGTCACAAAAGCTGTTTTTATCAAGTGCCATGCGTAAGACGGCGTTTTCTGATCTTCATATGTCACGATGATATCTGTCTCTCCCAAATTCTGTACTTCCAACTCTGGGTATTGTCCATGGATACATGCAATGATTTTCAGCACAGAAATAACGCATCGTTGATTTCCCGTTTTCTTAAACTTCAACAGTTTCATCGTTTTCAATTTCGGCAGGATCGACTGATCAGAGCACTCCATCGACAACAAATCTCCGAGCGTTACATCCGGCTTCGTCACTTCCACATCTCTGTCACCTTTAATATACAATGTTTTCCCTGATGCCATCAGCGCGGTCCTCGCTTTCTCTTCGAATTAAGAACCCTTCTTCCGAATGTCCTTTCGGAGCATTCATATAATACACTGCTCCGATTACAACTGCCGTAAACACGACGATCAACAGACAGATCCATACTTTTCTTCGTCCGTTTCCATCTTCCATCATATCACCCGACTCCTTTTCACTGCGTTTTCGGTAACTCTAACCGCTGTTTACTGTCAGTATGCTGACTTCGCCGGATTTTATACCCCTCTTTTATATTCCTCCACCTTTTTTTCTTAATTTTTCGATAATCCGTTTTTCCGATCTTGACACCTGTACTTGAGAAATTCCCATGATCTTTCCGACATCACTCTGGGTTCGCTCTGCAAAATACCGAAGATAGATCAACTGCTTTTCTTCTGCATCCAACGTTTCAAGAAGCTCTTTCAGTACGATCAGGTCTAAGATTTTTTCTTCTTCTTTTTCTTTCTCCTCCAGTTTATCGAGAAGCCGTATCTCGCTTCCTTCCTTTTGATGAACCGGTCGATAAATCGATTCTATCTCACATCCTGCTTCCATCGCCTGCACCAGTTCTTCTCTTCCCACCCCTACTTCTTCTGACAGTTCTTCCATTGTAGGCTCCCGCCCCAGCAGACCGATGAGCCGTTCCCTTGCCTGTACGCTTTTATAGGCAATCTCTTTGAGTGAACGGCTTACTTTGATCATTCCGTCATCCCGCAGAAATCGTTTGATCTCTCCGGAAATAAGCGGAACTGCATAAGTAGAGAATTTTACGTTATACGTCAGATCGAACTTATCGATCGCTTTAAGCAGACCGATACTTCCGATCTGGAACAAATCTTCGTGCTCCGCGCCTCTGCCGAGAAACCGTTTTACGACACAGTGCACCAGTCCGACATTTTCTTCCACGAGCTGTTCTCTCGCCACTTTATCCCCACTGTGTGACCTCTTAATCAAAGCGATTGTGTCGTCCATATATCCCTGCCTTTTCCGACTGCTTTTTTCATCCGCACCCGTGTTCCTTTCCCGAGTTCAGATTCCACTTCCACGCTGTCCATAAACGCTTCCATAAACGCAAATCCCATACCTGACCGATCCTGTTCCGGCTTAGTCGTATACATCGGACACATTGCCTCCTCGATATTTTCGATCCCTTTTCCCTGATCGCATACTTCCACTGTAAATACGTTCTCCTCAATCATGCATTTAATATATACTTTCCGTACTTCTTTTTCATATCCGTGGATAATTACATTTGTCACCGCTTCCGACACAGCGGTCTTTACGTCCGCCACCTCTTCTACCGTAGGATTTAACTGTGTCATAAATGCCGCCACTGCCACACGCGCAAAGCCTTCATTCGCCGACCTGCTGTCAAACTTTAATTCCATTTCATTTGCAGGTGTCATTCTTCTTCCTCCTCATAGATCTGCATTATTTTCGTCACTCCTGACAAGGTCAATATTTTTCGGATGCGCGCATTTGCATGCACTGCCCATACTTCCCCGCCGATCAGGGAAATCGTTTTATAACGCCCCATAATAACTCCGATACCGGAACTATCCATAAAATCTGTGTTTTCAAAATCAAAGATCACATATTTAATATGATTTCGGTCGATCAGTTTATCTGCTTCCCGCTTCATCTCCTCCGCATTATGATGATCCACTTCTGCCGGAAGATAGATCGTCAGACAATTTTCCTGCACCTGATATTCCATCTTTTTGCCGTCTCCTTCTTATCATAAAATTTATGGGATTTCTTTTTACAAGATTTTCCGCATATAAAAAGGACATGTCTTTCAACACATCCTTTTCTTTCGTAATCTATCTGTTTTTTCGTCTGTAATACTATTCCTGCGCGCCGCCCGATGCCTGTGAGATCTCGTCCAGTCCGGTCTGCGCCTCAGCAGCGTATTCCGAGCCTGCATACGTCTCTGTCACTTTTTTGAAATAAGCGGACGCATTCTCGTTATCTCCGTTTCCTTTATATGCCTGTGCCAAATACAGCAGCGCCTGACCGTCATAATATCCTTCATTCATGCGCACAACTTTGGACAACGCGTCAACCGCAGACGCATAATCTCCTGCGTTCAGAGCCTCTTTGCCGGCAGCGAATTTTGCATCGCATGCTTCCGGATACACCGCCGCCGTCAGTTCGTCATACTTTGTCTGTCCGGTCTGCTTCAGCGTATCTCTGCTGATCTCAAGCAGAAGATCTGCCAGATCAGAATCTACATAGCTTCCCGAAGCATACTGTGCGTCTATACTTAACAGCTTTTCATAACTGTCTGCCGTTGTCTGTGCAAGCTGCGCGTTCGCCTGCGCATCTTCTCCTGACGCCCGATAATTGTCCAGCGTTCGTGTCTGCGCGCTGACCTGCGCTTCCAGCGACTTGATCTCGTCTGCATATTCCCGCATCTGATCATTCATCCGCTCTGACCGTGACTGATTTACGGCAGGCGCTACGAGAAACCAGATAATCGCAGCTCCAATCGCCGCTCCGATAAAAATATTCGCAACAGCAAGCTGACCTGTAACCTGTTTTAATTTGGAATGTTTCGGCTGAATGATCGTTTCATTTCCAAGGTTATATTCAACTGCCTCTTCCTTTTTTTTCTCTTCTTTTGTCTTCTTTTTCCCCTTTTTAGTCAGCTCGTGCATATACAAAAGCGTGATCTCATTCGTCGTATCAAGCTTTCTCGCCGTCTTGATCGTCTGTCTTGCATGTGAATACTGACCTGTATGCAGATAGATCAACGTCAGAAGCTGATACGCCTTTAAAAATGTCGGATGCGCCGCAATCACCTGCTTTAACTGGATCGCCGCCAAATCTTCCCCGTTCTGTTTACAATATGTAAGACATTGATTATATTTCTTGATCGCAAGATCAATCTGCTCAAGCTCCTTAGCTGAAGACTGAACATTTTTTATATAATAGTCTGCAATATTATCCCGCGGTTTTAAATTTTTACTTATAATCCACTCTACAAGAGCTTCCGGCACTTCCCCGATCCCGTAATACACAAGACCGAGAAGGTTTCTTGCGGCTATATTCTCTCTGTTAAACTGAAGACTTTTCCGCAAAGACATGATCGCCCCCGACATATCGCGGATCTTCGCCTTTCTCAGACCGTCGTTATACCAGTAATTAGACTGATACACGATCTTCTTCGTATACTCCATTTATACCCACCATTATCTTTCTACTTCTTCTGATCCATTACCTGCTTTAACAGATCGGTCATATCCGTCAGATCTTCCTGATAGACCGCATTCTCAATATCATCTACCTCAAGACTCGGCTTGAATTTTTTTAATTCTTCTTCGTAATCCAGCATTTTATTTTCCTCCCCAATCCTGAATCGTCTTCTGTTTAAGATACCCCTCTATCATCCCGGTCAGATACAGCGAACCGAGACAGTACACATTTCCGTCTCTTTTTTGACCTGCCGCATATGCAAATGCATCCCTTACTGAACGGATCTCGTGAACCGGCTTATCTGTATATTTTCGAAAAAGTTCTCCCAATTTCTCTGCCCGTGTTCCTCTGGCATCTTCGATCTGCGTCACGATGTAGCATGCTGCGTCTGTATGTCTGCAAAGATATTTTATCATCTCTTCATAATCTTTATCCTGAACTGCGGAAAACAGGATCGCATCTGTACGCCCCGCCTTCCGAGCCGTCTCTGCAAACGCCTCCACTGCGCTTATATTATGCGCGCCGTCCACATATACGCCAGGCAGGACTTCTTCCATTCTTCCCTGCCATCTCACCGCCTCAAGCGCCTCTTTCCATCGCTTCGGATGTCCGTCTTCCCCGAACAGACCGCGCATCACTTCCATCGCAAGCAATGCGTTGTGAGGCTGATACAGACCGATGTTGTTCAATTTCCACGTGGTAGTTCCATAATAATCATTCAAACATGAAAATGCAATATGTTTGTCCTTGATTCCGAGAATTTCGTACGCGTCTTTCCCGATTTTTTTACAGGAACTTCCGCATTTTTCCGCCTCTTTTTCGATGACTGTGTCACTTTCTTCTGACGTCTGCGCATAATATACGGGAACGTGCGGCTTAATAATACCCGCTTTTTCAAAAGCAATCTTCGCCAGTGTATCTCCAAGATACTGCTCATGATCAAGACCGATTGAAGTGATCACAGATGCCGCCGGAGATTCAACGGCGTTCGTCGCATCAAGTCTTCCTCCCAGTCCTGTTTCAAGGACAGCATATTCTGCGCCGTTCTTCGCAAAAGCAAGCATTGCCATCCCAAACAAAAATTCAAAAAAGGTCGGATGGGAAAACCCTTCTGTTTCCATCTCACGAACAGCCCCCATCGTCTCCTCAAACACTTCCAAAAATTGTTCATCCGAGATCATTTTCCCATCTATAACGATTCTCTCATTGATCTTTACTAAATGAGGCGACGTAAAAAGCCCCGTTCGTTTCTGTTCCGAACGGAGCATTCCGTCCAGATACGCGCACACAGAACCTTTCCCGTTTGTCCCCGCCACATGGATGATCTTCATCTTCCGCTGTGGATCTTGGAGTTTTTTCAGAAACATTCTCGTGTGCACCGCATCATTCTTTTTTGTAAATTTTGGAATGTCCAGTATATAGTCTACTGCTTCACTGTATGTCATTTTTCTTTTTCTTCCTTCTCAGAGACAAATGCCTGTCTTCCGTTTTCCGGCGCGTCTTCCTCTGCCGGAAGTTCTGTCAGAGTTCCTGCTTCATACTTATATGTCTTGGTCGTCCTAAATGTCGTATTGCTTGATCCGACCTGCGCGACCATGATCGTATCTCCATCGGCAAGTTCCGACTCCTTCAGATCCAAACGGGTGTTATTCAGAAACGTTGTCTTTTGTTTCTCCCCGTTTATAAATACTTTGCTCTGCTTCGTAAAGTTCTCGCCGTAAATACTGTACGTTTTGTTCGACTGTTCTGATACCTGAGAGATCATGGCGTCTTTTACACCCATATACATGTGGCCTTCCTTCATCGGAGAACCGTCCTCTCCGTACACATACTGATCTCCATACATGATGTCATACTGCAGCAATTCCAAGTCTGCCAGATAATTCTTCGTATGACGGCGTTCCTGATGATAATTGAACACAGTTCCTGTATGAATATCCAATCTTTCAAACACATTCGCCATCACCTGATATGCCGCTACATTTCCATCTTTTTTCTCTAAGCCGATGTTATCCCAAATCACATAATTCGTATTGTACAAATATCGGCTTTTTAAGTCTTTCGCTTCCAGATTCATCGTCGGAAGATGATCTCCGTAAAAGACAAGTACAGTCGGCTCGTTTCTTGCCTCTACTGCACGGACAAGATCTCCGGCAAATTCATCCATTGCATGAACGAGATTGACATAATACTCCCATGCATTTCTTTCTCCTTCATTTTCCACGCCGCTGACAATAATATCCGGATTCTCCAACACTTTTTCCGTCGGGTATTCTCCGTGTCCTTCGACGCTGACCGTAAACACGAAATCCTGTCCTTCTGTTGTGTCCATCGACTCCATGATATTCGGAACAAGAATATCATCTGTCGCCCAGCCTTTCGGCGTTGTCTGGAGAATATTCATAAACTCTTTACTTGTATAGTGATCAAATCCCATATTATTGAATACTTGTGCACGGCTGTAGAAGTTTCCGCCGTTATTATGAAGCGCCTCAGCTCCGTATCCAAGTTTTTCAAGAGCAGATGCTGCGCTTTCCAAAGTACGCGTCTTCGCATATGTTTTATATGGATATTCCCCCGGTCCGAAGAAACGCATACTCATTCCTGTAAGTACTTCAAATTCTGTGTTCGCCGTTCCGGCGCCTACTGACGGCACTTTAAAATATCCGCTTGAATATTCATTGAACATTTTTCTCAGATTCGGAATGGGATCTTCCGAAAAACGAAGCCACTCCACCTCTGTCGGATCAAAAAAGGATTCAAGCTGTACAAAAATAATATTCGGAAGCTGCTCTTCAGAACGTCCGGAAGAACTTTCTGTCAGTTTGCCTCCGTCATTGATCTTTTCCATCGTCTCTTTACTGTATCCCGCCGGTTCGTTGATTCCTGTATTAAATAAACTTGCCGAGAAGCAGTAAGGGAATCCGTAATCTTCATATGCAAATGCAATATTTCCAAAGTAATTTGAAATAACCCGCTTATCAATCGCCAGATTCGTCAGCGCCATGCATCCGACAAAAGAGACGATTACTCCGCCAAGAGCGATCCAGCGATGCATTTTCCCAGTGTACTGTCCGCCCCGTTTCCACATGGAAACGACCCATACGATCAGAGCGCTCACACCGATGATAATCATAATCAGCTCAAACGTATTAAAATAATTCCCCGTCAATTCCAATGCATCTGAAAGGACTTTCAAATCCTGCGCATTAAACGGAGTTACACGCTTTGTCAGAAGATATCCATTGCAGATTCCCAGAAACAGCCAAAACACACTGAGCAAGATCCGGGTAAACACACGCCTTCGCACAAGATATACGATCGTAAATGTTACAAAGATCATACACGAGTTGTATAAAAACACAAGCGGCGTTCCTGTAAGATAAGCCCACGCCTCACCAAACGAAAGTCTTGAAATGACTTCGATAAAAAAGTTGATGATACATGCAAGCAGAAATTGAAGTGGAATGGACAGCCGGTTCATCCATTTATAAACCGGCTGCATTTTCCTGGCGAACTTTCCGTTTCGCCGTTTTTCCAAAATCATCTTCCTGCGTTCTTTTCTCTTTTTAAAGTGCTCCTTAATATCTTCTTTTTTCAGATTCCTAACTTTTGTAAAAAAACCTTTTATATTAGCCAAGACCTACCATTCTCTCCTTTACCTGTGCGAGCATCTGCTCGTATTTCTCGAGTTTGTCCCTCTCTTCCTGAACTTTTGCCGCCGGAGCTTTGCTTACGAATTTCTCGTTTGCAAGCATTCCTTTCGCACGTTTGATCTCCTTGTTCAGTCTCTCTTCTTCCTTTGTAAGTCTTTCTTTTTCCTGCTCGAAATCCACAAGATCCTCAAGCGGCAGATATACGACCGCATCAGGAACTACGATGGATACCGCATTATCCTCTATTCCCTCTTTTGTGCTCTGCACGATAATGTCAGATGCCAGCATAAGCGGCATCACAGACTGTTTAAATCCCTGAATCGCCCCTGTCAGCTCTTCTTTTTCACTTACGATAAAGACGTTTGTTTTCCGGTTGTTCGGAACGTCCATCTCCGCACGGATATTTCGAATTCCTCTTGTGACTGCTTTCACACGCTCCATAACAAATTCATCCTGCGCAAAGTTCCACTCTTCTTTGTATTTCGGCCACTCAGACATCATAAGCGACTCTTCCTCAGGAACGAGCGCCCCGTAAATCTCCTCTGTGATAAACGGCATAAACGGATGAAGCAGTTTCAATCCCTGCGCGAGTACCGTTTTCAATACCCAAAGAGCGCAGTTTGCAGCTTCCGGCGCTTCCTCTTTATGGTAAATACGGAATTTTGCCATCTCTACATACCAGTCGCAGAATTCATCCCAAATAAAGTCATATACTTTCTGAACCGCAATACCAAGCTCGAATTTGTCCATGTTTTCAGTCACATCTTTTGCAAGCGTATTCGCAGCCGATAAAATCCATCTGTCTGCCGGAGTAAATAGATCATGCGACGGTTCGTCGATAATATTTTCATCCATATTCATCATAATGAAACGGGATGCATTCCATACTTTATTCGCAAAGTTGCGGCTTGCCTCAACTCTCTCATTATAGAAACGCATATCATTTCCCGGCGCATTTCCCGTAACAAGCGTCAGACGGAGAGCGTCCGCACCGTATTTGTCGATGATCTCCAGCGGATCGATTCCGTTTCCTAAAGATTTACTCATCTTACGTCCCTGTGAATCTCTTACAAGTCCGTGGATCAGTACCGTGTGGAACGGAGATTTTCCTGTGTGCTCATATCCTGAGAATACCATACGGATCACCCAGAAGAAAATGATATCGTAGCCTGTCACAAGTACGTCTGTCGGATAGAAGTAATCAAGATCTTCCGTCTTATCCGGCCAGCCCAGTGTGGAGAACGGCCAAAGCGCAGATGAAAACCATGTATCAAGCGTATCTTCATCCTGTGTGAAATGTGTGCATCCGCAGTGCGGGCATTTCTCAGGCGCATGTCTGTCTACAACAAATTCACCGCATTCGTCACAGTAATATGCCGGGATTCTGTGTCCCCACCAAATCTGTCTGGAAATGCACCAGTCTTTGATATTTTCCAGCCAGTGGAGATAGATCTTATCGAAACGTTCAGGGACAAATTTTAATTCTCCGCTTTTCAACGCCTCGATCGCCGGTTTTGCAAGTTCTTCCATCTTCACGAACCACTGCTGTTTAATCAGCGGCTCAACTGTCGTACCGCATCGGTCATGTGTTCCGACTGCATGTGTATGCGGAACAACTTTCACGAGATATCCCTGCTCCTCAAGATCTTTTACGATTGCCTTTCTCGCCTCATAGCGTTCCATACCTGCGTATTTTCCGCCCTTTTCATTGATCGTAGCGTCATCGTTCATTACATTGATCTCTTCCAGATCATGGCGTTTTCCTACTTCAAAGTCATTCGGATCATGTGCCGGAGTGATCTTCACAGCTCCTGTCCCAAACTCTTTGTCTACATAATAATCCGCCACAATCGGGATCTCCCTGTTCACAAGCGGAAGAAGTACGTTCTTTCCAATCAGATCCTGATATCTCTCGTCATCAGGATGTACCGCAATCGCCGTATCGCCAAGAAGTGTCTCGGGACGCGTTGTCGCAATCTCAAGGAATCGGTCTGTTCCTACGATCGGATATTTGATATGCCAGAAATGTCCTTCCTGCTCTTCATGCTCTACCTCTGCGTCTGAAAGAGACGTCTTACATTTCGGACACCAGTTGATGATCCTTGACCCTTTGTAAATATATCCTTTTTCGTATAATTTGATAAATACTTCCTCAACCGCTTTCGAGCATCCCTCATCCATCGTGAAACGCTCTCTGTCCCAGTCACAGGAAATACCAAGCTTCTTAAGCTGATTCTCGATCGTTCCGGCATACTCTTCTTTCCACTGCCATGTACGCTCAAGGAATCCTTCCCGTCCAAGCTCTTTCTTATCGATGCCCTCTTCTTTGAGCTGATTCGTCACTTTTACCTCTGTAGAAATCGCCGCATGGTCTGTTCCCGGAATCCATAATGCATTGTAGCCTTCCATTCTCTTGTAACGGATCAAAATATCCTGTAATGTATTATCAAGTGCATGACCCATATGAAGTTTTCCGGTAATGTTCGGAGGCGGCATCACCGTTGTAAACGGTTTTCTGCTTCTGTCAACCTCAGCATGAAAATATTTATTCTCACACCATTTCTCATACAATTTTTCTTCGATCGCTTTCGGATCATATGTCTTTGCCAGTTCTTTGCTCATTCTTTTTTCCTTTCCTTACTTTCCCTCATTATATTGAACAAAGATTGCGCTGTCACGCAATCTTCGCGCGCAAGCGATAATCACCGGAAGTGCCAAAAGGCAAGTCCGGGATTGTAAACGGCCGCCAAGGTCTCGGGCAAGTCCGGACTTTGGCTCGTCTCCATTGCAAAAAACGCCCTTTACATCTGTAAAGGGCGAATTCTCCGCTGTACCACCTTATTTCATATATGCTGTCACACATATATCTCTCACGTTCTGTAACGGGAACTACTCCGGGACAACCTACTTGACTCGTTCAATCATCCGGTTCAGAAGCTACCTTCCAGCATCCCTTTTTCCGAAACTGCCTTCCAGCCGGATGTCATTTGGCTTTTTACGCAATCTCTTGCGCAGCCTCACACATAATTCTCCGGGCAGTCCTCTCTGACGGTTGGAATGATGTACTCCTCTTCATCAACACCTTTACCTTAAAATAACTACCACATACTATAGACATAAGCGCCGTATTTGTCAAGATTTTTAGAGAATCTTAAGACTTTAGCGGCAGCAGTTCAGAAGTGCCATCGGAACTTGCCGCATCATATGCCAGCCCCTGTATATGGATTGACAGCCTGCGGTTTAATGGATTGCGAATCGGGGGCTTAATCCCCATATCGATTATATACAATCGGAATCTGTATGACTTCTATTGTAAAATAACGGGTTCTGTTTTGACAGGGATATTGGCACAGTTCCATTGCCTATTTCCCCCTTCGTTTTCAGGATTCTAAGATAATGATTTGCTTCCCGAAGCACATGGTCCGCCAGCAGGGGAAGTATAACGGAACGTATTTCGCAGCCAGTAATCCCTTCCGTACCTGCCGCCTTAAAATCGCGGTACTGCTTTGTTGTTTCCAAGGTCTTTCTCGTCAGTTCATCCATCGTCCGACAATCCTGTTTACTCGCTTCTTCCAACAGGCGGCAGTAGTCCCCGGCGAAATCATCTGCCGTTTTCATAAGTTCACACTCCGTCGGGTCAAGCAGCCCCCGGATAAACAACGCATGTTCCATCATAATCTGGTTCCAGAACAGTTCTGCCTTTTTTAAATTCTTTGACGGCATACATCCTTTTTCTTCCAGCTCTGTTATAATCTGATGGTACAATTTTGCCTCCCTGAGGATATGCTCAATCAGCAGCGGATAATTTGCTGTGTACAAATTACAAACCGTGACCTCCTGCAATATTTTCTCTTTAAACGCAATCAATCCATTCAACAGACACCGTACATTCTGATTCAGTCGGCGTACCTGCTGTATCATTCTTCTGTCCCGACATATTCCACAGCCTGCATGCAGTTTCTTTTCTGCCTGCGTAATCCGAATATCAATCGGAATCTTTGTCAGCCTTCTTGTCTGCCGCTCTGCCATTTCTGTAAATTCTGTGAACACCTCCCCTGAACATAGCACTTCTTCTCCTACCATTCCATCGGCAAGGCGGACTGCCTGCTCCAGCGCTTTTTCAAACTGTGCACGAAACCAGTCTGCCTTATTTCTATATTCTGTTTCCCCTGCCGGAAATGCGGCCAAAAGAAACAGCGCATGTTCTCTCATAATTCTGGCAAAAAACAAATGTGTTTCCAGTGATGTTGTTACATATTCTTTCATTTCCCTACATACCTATTATTTTATAGAATTTCTATATAATATATGCAGGCATCCAAAGTTTGGGGAATTTTAGAACTTTCCCAGGGCGCGCCAGCAAAAAACGACGCTGATCCGTAAAATAGATCAGCGCCGTCTCACTGTTTTAAATCTTTATTTTTTCATTCTGATTTCAAATTATTCTCATCAGTTTGAATATCCGGCGATTAGTCTTCTTTTTTTCGAAGAACTGTAACTGCCGCTCCTGCCGCTAATGCCAATCCTGCAAGCGGAAGGATCGGTGATGCAGAATTATCACCTGTCTGAACCGCTTTGTCCTCAGTCTTCGGAGTCTCTGTTTTCGGAGTCTCCTGCTTCGGATCTTCCGAGACTTTTTCAAAGTTCGCTTTCAATGTCAACGTTCTGTCAACTTTAAATGTAAACTCTGCTTTATCAGAAACAATTTTATCATCTACTGTCCAGTTCACAAACTTGTAACCGTCTTTTGCTGTCGCGATGGCTGTTACATTTTCTCCTGCTTCATAACTTTCTTTTGCAGGATCAAGTTTTACAGTTCCCATCTTGTCATCATTTACAGTTATATTCAGTTTGATCTCATCGTCTGTTACCGGAGGCTTCGGATCTTCTTTTGCTTTGAAGTTTGCCGTCAGTTCCATCTCTTTATTAACTGTGAACTTATACTCTGCTTCTTTGGAAACTTCTTCGCCATCTACTGTCCAGTTTACGAACTCATATCCCTCGTTTGCTGTCGCTGTTGCTGTCACTTCTTTTCCCGCTTCATACTTCGGTCCGTTTGGACTAAGCGCTGCGGTTCCCATCTTCTCATCGTTTGCTTTTGCTGTTACTGTATATGTCTCTTCTACAGGCGGTTTCTCTTTTTCCTTGAAGTTTGCCTTAAGTTCTGTATTCTTTGCTACTGTAAATTCATATACAGCTCCTTCAACTGTCTCTCCGTCTACCGTCCAGTTTACAAACTCATATCCTTCGTTTGCTGTCGCTGTTGCTGTCACTTTATCGCCTTTGACATATTCTGCTTTTTCAGGATCAAGTGTTACAGTTCCCATCTTCTCATCGTTTACTTCTGTCGTTACTGTGTATGTCTCTTCTACAGGCGGTTTCTCTTTTTCCTTGAAGTTCGCCTTAAGCTCCATATCTTTGTCAACTGTAAACTTGTACTCTGCTTCTTTGGAAACTTCTTCGCCATCTACTGTCCAGTTTACGAACTCATATTTGCTTTCGTCTTTTACTTTCGCAGTTGCCGTTACTTCTGTTCCTTCTTTGTACTTATCTGCTTCCGGGCTAAGTTTTGCTGTACCCATTGCGTTGTCATTTACTGTTGTTGTCACTGTGTATTCTTTCACTTGCGGAACGTCTTTCACAACAGTAATCTTGTAGTTTGTTCCTTGTGATGTCGCTACAGTTACTGTGCCTTCTTTCGCACCTGCCGCAACACTTCCTGCAGATGCCTGATAGAAGTACCACGGGTTATCATCACTCGAATAAGCCGCAACTTTATTGTTGCCACCTGCCCAGTTGTTCAGATAGTTTCCGCCTGCCGAAACAGAAAATCCTCCGTTTGCTCTTGCTCTAATCGTCAATACCTGCTCTGTATCTTTTAATTCCACATTATTTCCTGAAATGTTGACGTATTTTCCTGAAGCAGCATCCTTCATCGTATAGCCTTCACCGGATTTTGTAATCGTCCACATGAAGTCTTTCGCTGTCTCATCGTTATTGAAGTTCACCGCTTTCATGCCAAGACCTTTTTGTGCGCCTTCTGCTGTACTTACCGTATTCAGCATGATATGACTCCTGCTTCCGAACAGATATGTTCCTTCTGCAATTTCCGAAATTGCTTTGTAAGGCGGCATATCCTCACGTTTTTCCAACGTTACGACACCGTCTTTTGTCACTTCAGATTCATTTAAGATCTGCCCCGGTATATTGAACGTCTCGCCAATCTTAAGTGTCACTTCTTCTACATCATTCTTTACAAAGATAAAATATGTCTTTTCACCGATTTTTACAGATGTCTTGCCTTCTGCTTTTCCGGTGATCGCAATATCAGTCTTCGAGCCGCTGGTCTCATCTTTATACATATGATCTGTTACTTTGGCAGTATAGTTATGTGCACTGCTTCCCAAGGAAGGGTTCAGCAGATAGTAGCTGTTTCCTGCAACTGTTGCCTGCATTGCAATCAAGTACTGTCCGCCATCCTGAATCTCTGATACTTCATTCAGTTTCTCATATCCAGCAATTCCATTCTCACTCTGTGCTTCGGATTTTTTATAAAGCTCAAAGTTACATTTGCCCTTTCCGTCTACGGAACTGTTTCTGTCAAAATGAAGCTTATTTGCATCGTCTTTCCAGAAATAAAGATATCCGCTGGCCTGTGTTCCTTCTTTCTGCTCTAATGAGAAACCATCTCCACTTTTGGCAACTGTAATCACTGCCTCTGCCTCTACGAGCGGTTTCTGTGCAGATGAAGAGGATTTCGGTCCGAGATAAACCGTTTTGCCGTCATCTGTTACAGCAGAAATCTTAAACTTGCCGTCTTCACCCTGCTTCGTAAATGTGAAGAGACATTTACTGATTTTTTTCTCGCCACCGTCATTATAATCTTTTGTTGTGCCGAGAGCTACAGCCAGCTCCTGCTCTACTGGTACGGTTTCTTCGATAACTTTTGCTACATGTTTATACTTCTCGCCTGCAGCAGACGGATTCACAACATAATAAGCCCCTGTAGCTGCTTTTGCCGCAATCAAATATTTACCGCCATCTGTAATCTGTGACAACTCAGTCACTTTCTCATATCCCGGAATAGCAGATTCCGAGCTGCTGTTCGCAGCTTTTTTATACAACTCCATGCGACAGTTCGCATGATCCCCTGTATTTCTGTCAAAGTGTAGTTTGCTTTCATTATCCTTGTGGAAATACAGACGGTTTCCATTAGTACCCGCTGTCTGATCAAATAATTCAAACGTCTGATCGTCGCTTCTTTCTTCCAACTTAATATTCGCTGTTGTTTCCGCGCATACTTTGCCAGCCGGAGCTGCATTTCTGTAATTCACATATACGGTTTTGTCTCCATCCTTGGCAGACATTGTATATGTATTGTCCTGTCCTTCTACACTCGCAAACGTAAACAGACAATCATCCAAAGATTTCTCTGTTCCATCAAAATGTGCTTCGCTTGTCGCAAGCTGTGCTTTTGCCTGTTTTTCAACTGCCTGTGCGTCTTCTCCGGTCAATGTCACTTCCGCGATTTCTTTATTAAGACCGTCTAATGCGCTGCCGCTGTAATTTCCAGTCTCATCCGTATAAGTTTTTGTATCTCCCACACGAAGATCTACGATTTCATAATTTTCTTCATCTGTTACGGTTACATTGACTGTTGTCTTTTCACCTGCTGACTCAACGGTTACAGTCGCACGTTCCATTCCTGTTACCGCTTTGGATGTCACTGTTACTTTGCCATTTGCATACGCTGCTGTCACTGCATTTTCATTATCAGAAGAAACTTTCACTTCTGCGTTTTCTTTCAAGCCGTTTACGGTCAGCTCTTTCGACCCATTTGATGTCATTGTAACTTCTGCCACAGTACCGTTCTCATCTGTGCACCAGATATTTCCGATTGCCGCACCTTTTGCGATATCTTCAATATCAAAATCTTCATAAACGATTCCTGAGCCTTCATAGAGAAGTCCTACCGTTCCATCCGGCAAAACTGTCAAACAGGAATATCCATACGGGTTAGAACCATTCACACTGTAGTTATACTTCCAATTAAGTGTTCCATCATCCTGTACTAATCCCACAAAAATCTTTCCTGCTGAACGATCCGATGTAGATGACGGAGCTGCAAACAAGATTGCAGTCTTTCCGTCGATTTTCTTCGGATATGTAATTGCCGTCAACTGACAAGACAATCTGTAAGTAATTCCCATTTCTTTTTTTGGCGACCATGTTGCACCAAAATCCTCAGATGTGTAGTAACCGCCATGACGGGTAAACATATACAATCTGCCGTCCGCTTCTGTCACAACAGCCTCCGAACTTTGTTCTGACACAGACTGACCTCTCGTCCATGTTTTTCCACCGTCATCAGAATAGATTGCTACACTGTTTCTGTCATAATTGGTAAATTCATATGCAGTAAAGATAATACGACCTTTTGAAGTAACCATACCGCGTCCAGGACCTACTAAGAGAGACTGTTCATTCTCTTTTCTTACATTAACAATCGTAGGAACTGACCATGTTGCTCCTCCGTCTTCCGATGTTGTCAGATACAGATAATCTGTAGGCCATACCTGAAACGGAGATTCCGCCTCAAATAAATTCGTATCTACACCATTTCCTTTGATATTGAAATAAGCGTCAACTGTATAACCTTCTACAGCCTTGCCGTCTGCATCTTTAATCACATATGCAGAGTCAGATTTTTTCTTATCGTTCTTCTCCAAGCGATATGTATAGTTAGATGCCTCCTTACGCGCATCTACCCAACAGTTCTCCCAATTTCTTGCATCCGCCAAAAGGATGTTTCCGTCCTCATCATGACTTTTTCCCGGACTCGGTGAATGATTGGCGCTGTTCAGCGCATATCCTGCCGGATAAAGGTCTGCCATCATGTATACTTTTTTCCCATCTGTCGCCATGGCCGGATCGATAAATGCTGTAGAATTTCCATTCCATGCATTTCCATTATCTCCGAGATAATTGGCAAAGGTATAATGCCATGTCTTTCCTTTATCTGTTGAACGAGATACGATCGTATCCAATCCGCCTCCGTCTCCGCTTGTATTCCATCTGGCGTCACATCCGGCTACGATTGTACCGTCGTCAAGAGATACAAGACACGGGATTCTAAACTGTGAACTTCCACCCGTTCCACTTAAAAACGGCTGCTCTTTTGTCGTTCCATCTTGGGGTCTTATGCCGGTTGCTGCCATAACCGTTCCCGGCACACTGCTGGCCATTAAAGATGCAGCAAGCAGAAGTGCTAAAACCCTTCCTCTTTTTTTCATAACTCTTCCCTCCGTCTATTTTAAAGTGCTTTCTCAAACGAAAAACTATATTAAATATGTACAATTTTCCATTTTTGCCTTATGTTTAATTATACTATGCTCAATATGTCTTTTCAACGAAAACACCCTTGACAAAACTACTGAATTTAGCGTGAAATCATCCTGTTTTCACCCTGTTTTCCTGTCTATTTTCAACAACACTACGTTTATTTTTCCCAAAAATTAATATTAGACAGAAAACAAAGACGCCGCATGACGCGACGTCTTTGTCTCATTTCTTTTTACTTTTAGTCAAAACAATCTTGTCTGAAAAGACCCGATTCCTTCCTTTCTGATTATGCTGATTAGTCTTCTTTTTTCCGAAGAGCAACAACTGCCGCTCCTGCCGCTAATGCCAATCCTGCAAGCGGAAGGATCGGTGATGCAGAATTATCACCTGTCTGAACCGCTTTGTCCTCAGTCTTCGGAGTCTCTGTTTTCGGAGTCTCCTGCTTCGGATCTTCCGAGACTTTTTCAAAGTTCGCTTTCAATGTCAACGTTCTGTCAACTTTAAATGTAAACTCTGCTTTATCAGAAACAATTTTATCATCTACTGTCCAGTTCACAAACTTGTAACCGTCTTTTGCTGTCGCGATGGCTGTTACATTTTCTCCTGCTTCATAACTTTCTTTTGCAGGATCAAGTTTTACAGTTCCCATCTTGTCATCATTTACAGTTATATTCAGTTTGATCTCATCGTCTGTTACCGGAGGCTTCGGATCTTCTTTTGCTTTGAAGTTTGCCGTCAGTTCCATCTCTTTATTAACTGTGAACTTATACTCTGCTTCTTTGGAAACTTCTTCGCCATCTACTGTCCAGTTTACGAACTCATATCCCTCGTTTGCTGTCGCTGTTGCTGTCACTTCTTTTCCCGCTTCATACTTCGGTCCGTTTGGACTAAGCGCTGCGGTTCCCATCTTCTCATCGTTTGCTTTTGCTGTTACTGTATATGTCTCTTCTACAGGCGGTTTCTCTTTTTCCTTGAAGTTTGCCTTAAGTTCTGTATTCTTTGCTACTGTAAATTCATATACAGCTCCTTCAACTGTCTCTCCGTCTACCGTCCAGTTTACAAACTCATATCCTTCGTTTGCTGTCGCTGTTGCTGTCACTTTATCGCCTTTGACATATTCTGCTTTTTCAGGATCAAGTGTTACAGTTCCCATCTTCTCATCGTTTACTTCTGTCGTTACTGTGTATGTCTCTTCTACAGGCGGTTTCTCTTTTTCCTTGAAGTTCGCCTTAAGCTCCATATCTTTGTCAACTGTAAACTTGTACTCTGCTTCTTTGGAAACTTCTTCGCCATCTACTGTCCAGTTTACGAACTCAT
>CAJLUP010000017.1 GCA_905209865.1 uncultured Lachnospiraceae bacterium | reverse complement strand
TCCGGTACAGGGGAAATTGCCTACGATCTTTTTCCCGTCTGTATTAAGGCCGAGAACTATGATGATACCGCCTGCCTGATATTCCCCGAGAAAACTTCCGGCATGCCCGCCGATGATCATGACAGGGATTTTTTCTTTGTAAGATTTCATATGGATTCCGGCGCGATATCCGGCGTTCCCCTGAATATAGATCTTTCCGCCGCGCATCGCATAACCTGCGGCGTCGCCGATATTGCCGTGAATGAGGATCTTTCCTTCATTCATCGTATCGCCAACGGCGTCTTGCGCGTTGCCGTTTACTTTGATCACTGCGTTGTTTAAGTAAGAACCAAGCGCGTTTCCGGGGATTCCGTTGATCGTAAGATTTTTGTCTGACATACCGGAGGCAATAAATCTTTGCCCGCAGCAGTTCTCAATCGTACAGTCACGTTCTGCATTGCGCAGCGCTTCGTTTACAGTTTTATAATCTAAATCAGCAGCATTGATTATTTTCATATTATATCATACCTCCGATTATTTGTTTGAAAATTCTTTTGATTTTTATTCCCCTGCATGAGAGATGCCGAGGATTTCAAGTTCTTTTTCCGTAAGGCCGATTCCACGCAGCATCAGGCGGTTTCCGCGAAGCGCTTCTATGGAATTGATTCCCATACCGCCCATTAATTCTTTGATCTCATGTTTCCAGGCGGTCATCAGATTGATCAGCCGTCTGCTTCCTGTCTCAGGATCCAGTCTTTGAACAAGCTCAGGACGCTGCGTCGCGATGCCCCAGTTGCATTTGCCGCTCTGACATGTACGGCAGAGATGGCATCCTAGGGCGAGAAGAGCTGCGGTTGCAACATAGCAGGCGTCTGCGCCGAGGGCGATGGCTTTTACTACATCTGCTGCACTTCGGATGCTGCCTCCGACTACGAGAGAAACATTGTTTCTGATCCCTTCGTCGCGGAGTCTTTGATCGACAGAAGCAAGTGCAAGTTCAATAGGAATTCCGACATGATCACGAATTCTTGTCGGCGCGGCTCCTGTACCTCCGCGAAATCCGTCAATGGCGATGATATCGGCTCCGCTTCGGGCAATGCCGCTTGCGATTGCAGCAATATTATGTACGGCGGCTACCTTTACGATGATCGGTTTTTTATAGTTGACTGCTTCCTTTAAAGAAAAAACGAGCTGACGCAGATCTTCAATCGAATAAATGTCGTGGTGAGGCGCGGGAGAAATAGCATCTGAGCCTTCGGGGATCATTCGGGTACGGGAAACATCGCCTACGATCTTCGCGCCCGGAAGATGACCTCCGATGCCGGGTTTTGCACCCTGTCCCATCTTGATCTCGATAGCGGCTCCGGTATTCAGGTAGTCTTCATGAACTCCGAATCGGCCGGAAGCGACCTGTACGATCGTGTTCTCTCCATAACAATAGAAATCTTCGTGAAGTCCTCCCTCTCCTGTGTTATATAAGATGCCAAGTTCTGTCGCTGCCAAAGCCAAAGATTTGTGAGCGTTATAACTGATCGAGCCATAGCTCATAGCGGAAAACATGACCGGCATAGAAAGTTCTAATTGAGGCGGCAGTGTGCAGTCCAGTCTGCCGTCTTCGGATCTGTGGATTTTTTGTGGTTTTTTCCCAAGATATACTTTTGTTTCCATAGGTTCCCGCAAAGGATCGATCGAAGGATTTGTAACCTGTGATGCATTGATCAGTATCTTGTCCCAATAAACGGGAAAAGGTTTCGGATTTCCCATAGAAGAGAGAAGGACACCGCCGCTTTCTGCCTGCTTATAGATCTCCTTGATTGTGTCGTTGGACCAGTTGGAATTCTCCCGGAACGTACAGTCGTTTTTGACGATTTTCAGCGCTCTGGTCGGACATAGGGCGACACAGCGCTGGCAGTTGACACATTTTGATTCGTCGCATGTCATCAGGCGGTGTTCTTCATCAAAATGATGAACGTCGTTTGCACATTGCCGTTCACAGATCCGGCATGCAATACATCTGTCTGCGTTTCTGATTACTTCAAATTCCGGATAGATAAATTCTACATTCATTAAAATGCACCTTCCTTTACTTTAACGATAACAGGTTCTCCGCCTGCCGGAGCCCAGATGTTTTCTGCATCCGGTTCTATCGCGCGGATCGCCGACTCTTCACTGGCGATAAATATTTTATCTTCTTTCTCTCCTACAACCATGGAACGGAGTTTTAAACGGTCATTGAGCGCCATCAGTCCTCCGTTAAAGCCGAATACAATAGAGAATGGTCCGGTGATCAGAAAACTTGAGAACATTGTTCTTAGATAAATGGATTTCTCCTGTTCGCTTAAATCTTCTTTTGATGCGATGGTGCTCCAAAACGGCGCTGCGATCACGCTGGCTGCTTCCTCAAGAGAAAGCCCTTGAACGCGCAGCAGATAATCCATAATATAGGTGATCACTTCCGTATCGGTCTGAAGAGTGCATTTGTAGCCGAACATCTCAATGAATCGGCGGTTTGCGTCATAGGAAGAGATCTCGCCGTTGTGCACGATGGAATAATCGAGCAGTGTGAAGGGATGCGCGCCTCCCCACCAGCCCGGGGTGTTCGTCGGATATCGTCCGTGTGCAGTCCAGGAATATCCTTCATATTCTTCCAGTTTATAAAAGACTCCTACGTCCTCAGGAAAACCGACTGCTTTGAATGTTCCCATATTTTGACCGCTGGAAAAGACATAGGCGCCGGACATTTCTGCGTTGATTTTCATGACCGTTTTGGCTACAAACTCTTTTTCATCCAGCTGAAGGGCGGTCAGAACGGATTTTAATGGGGCGACGAAATATCTCCATATAATAGGTTCGTCTGTGATCGATGGGATCTTACGGGTCGGGATGATCTCCGACTGTACGATTTCGAACTGTTCTTTTAAATATGCCTCGCACTCTTTGCGGGTGCTGCGGGAATCAAAAAAGATATGTAATGCATAAAAATCTTTATAGTCAGGGTAAATACCGTAGCCGGCAAAACCTCCGCCTAATCCGTTAGAACGGTCGTGCATCGGTTTCATAGAATTTGTGATCATTTCACCGGACATTTTCTTGCCTTCTTTAGAAATTACTGCCGAAATTGCACATCCGGAAGGGATCCGTACTTGACCTTCGATTTTCATAATATTTTAGACCTTCCTTTCAGAAAAAATAAAAAAGAAAAGACGCTCATTCTGAGGGCAGATAAATTCTGCTCTGAAAATGAACGCCTTTGCTCATAATTAATATATATACAACGGCTGGAATTGTTTGTCAATCTCTTTTTGTCTTCGTATTTTTTTTCGTATTTTTTTGAAATTTTTCTTAAAAAAGATCCTTGACACAGAAAAATGATAGTGGTATATTCGAATAAATTTTAATAAATCAAACCGTTGAAGAGGAGATAACGGCGATGATGCCTTTACAGAGAGCCTGCGGCGCTGAGAAGCAGGTGAGAAACAAGTCGTCAAATGGACCGCTGAGGGCGCAGTCAAATGTATTGTAAAATACAGAGTATTCTGCGACGTACAGGCATACGTTAGTTGCCGGGGATATGTTGGTATCCTGACAAGAGTACAGCGTCAAAGCTGTAAACCAAGGTGGCACCGCGGATAGTGTCATACAGATTTTTATTTGTATGTGATTCGTCCTTGACAGATTTTTTGAAATCTGTCAGGGACTTTTTTTGACCATTTTTTTGGCAGACAGGGAGGAGGACTATGATGAATATTTTACCGAAACTTGAAGAAGTGAAAGCGTTTGCAGAAGAAGGAAACTACAAGACTGTTCCTGTAAGCTGTGAGATTTTGTCGGATTTTACAACGCCTATTGAAACAATGCGGGTATTGAAAAATATTTCTTCGCATTGTTACATGTTGGAATCGGCGCAGCAGAATGAGCGGTGGGGAAGATACAGTTTTCTTGGATTTGATCCGAAGCTTTCTGTAAGTTGTGTAAACGGAGAATTAAAAGCCGGAAGCCTGAAGATACAGACAGATGATCCATCCGGGTATCTGCGGCAGATCCTGGCAGACTACCGAAGTCCGCGTTTCGATTATCTTCCGCCGTTTGCCGGAGGATTTGTAGGATATTTCTCCTATGATTATCTAGGTTATCGCGAGCCATCTGTCCGGTGCCCGGCAGAGGATACGGAATGTTTTAAAGATGTGGATCTGATGCTCTTTGATAAAGTGATCGCCTTCGATCATGTGAAGCAAAAGATCGTGCTTATTGTGACAATTTCTCTGGATGATCCGGAAACGGAGTACCGCCGGGCCGGGGTTGAATTAAAGCAGCTTGCAAGGCTGTTGAGGACAGGAAAAAAGAAAGAAGAACCTGCGGGGCATCTGACCGGGGAAGTGAAACAGCTTTTTGATAAAAAGAGATATTGTGAAATGGCAGAAAAGGCAAAAACATATATCCGCGAAGGAGAGATCTTTCAGATCGTACTGTCGAACAGGTTAAGCGCAGAGTTTGAGGGGAGTCTTCTGAATACTTACAGGGTGCTTCGGACAATGAATCCTTCTCCGTATATGTTCTATTTCTCGGGGACAGACGTAGAGGTGGCAGGAGCTTCGCCTGAAACACTTGTAAAATTAGAAAATGGAATTCTGCACACGTTTCCTCTTGCCGGAACAAGACCAAGAGGAAGAACGGAAGCGGAAGATCAGAGATTGGAGATGGAACTTCTTTCTGATGAAAAAGAGATTGCAGAACATAATATGCTTGTTGACCTTGGGCGAAATGATCTGGGAAAGATAAGTGAATTTGGATCCGTGCATGTAGAGAAGCTTCATTCGATTGAAAAATTTTCGCATGTGATGCATATCGGATCGACGGTGAGCGGAAAGATCAGGGAAGGCTTTGACGGATTTGACGCCATTGAAGCGGTGCTTCCGGCAGGAACACTTTCAGGAGCGCCTAAGATCCGCGCCTGTCAACTGATCGGGGAACTGGAGAGTAATAAGAGGGGAATTTACGGAGGAGCTATCGGATACATTGATTTTACAGGAAATATGGATACTTGCATTGCCATTCGGATCGCTTACAAGAAAAATGGAACTGTATTCGTGAGAAGCGGAGCCGGGATCGTGGCAGATTCAGTACCGGAAAGAGAGTATGAAGAATGTATCAATAAGGCGAAAGCGGTTGTGAAAGCTCTGAAAACAGCGGGGGAGGAAACGATATGATTTTGTTGATCGATAATTATGACAGTTTTTCTTATAATCTTTATCAGCTTATCGGAGAGTTTGACCCGAAGATCAAAGTGATCCGAAACGATGAGATGACGGTGGAAGAAATCAGGAAGTTACATCCGGATCAGATCCTTCTGTCACCGGGACCCGGAAGGCCGGAAGATGCAGGAATTCTTATCGATGTGGTAAAAGAGCTTGGAAAAGAGATCCCAGTCTTAGGCGTATGTCTTGGACATCAGGCGATCTGCGCGGCATTTGGGGCAGAGATAACATATGCAAAAAAGCGGATGCACGGGAAACAGTCGGAGATTGAACTGGATACAGACAGTCTGCTGTTTCGGAATTGTTCTGAAAAAACATTTGCGGCAAGATATCATTCTTTGGCTGCGAAGGAAGAAACGATACCGGAAGAATTGCAGGTGATCGCGAGAACGGCGGACGGGGAAGTGATGGCGGTGGCTCATCGAAAGTGTCACATTTATGGAGTACAGTTTCATCCTGAGTCGATCATGACGCCGGAAGGAAGACAGATGTTGTATAATTTCATTCATTTAAAAGACGGAGGTGCACGGCAATGATTAAAGAAGCAATCGTAAAAATAGTAAACAAAGAAGATCTTACTTATGAGGAAGCTTATCGTGTTATGAACGAGATTATGAGCGGCGAGACAACTTCCACACAGAACGCGGCGTTTTTAGCGGCGCTTTCCACAAAGAGCGCAAGGGCAGAAACGACAGATGAGATCGCAGGGTGTGCGGCAGCGATGAGGGCTCATGCGACGAAAGTGGAAACGGATATGGAGCTGTTTGAGATTGTCGGAACTGGCGGGGACAACGCCCACAGTTTTAATATCTCTACAACGGCGGCACTTGTAGCGGCGGCAGGAGGGCTGAAAGTTGCAAAACACGGAAACAGGGCGGCTTCTTCCAAATGCGGAACGGCGGACTGTCTGGAAGCGTTGGGAGTAAATATCGAGCAGAGTCCGCAAAAATGCAGGGAACTTTTGGAAGAGGCGGGAATGTGTTTCTTCTTTGCACAGAAATATCATACGTCTATGAAATATGTAGGGGCGATCCGTAAAGAGTTAGGATTTCGAACAGTATTTAATATTTTAGGACCGCTGACGAATCCGGGAACTCCATCTATGCAGCTTCTGGGTGTCTATGACGAGTATCTTGTAGAACCTTTGGCACAGGTTCTGATCCGGCTCGGGATCCGCCGGGGGATGGTTGTTTACGGGCAGGATAAGCTGGATGAGATCTCATTGAGCGCCCCGACTACCATTTGTGAGATTAAGGACGGATGGTTTAAGACAACAGTGATCACACCGGAACAGTTCGGATTCAAACGATGTAAAAAGGCGGATCTGGAAGGCGGTACTCCACAGGAAAACGCGGCGATTACGATGGCTGTTTTACAGGGAGAACAGGGACATAAAAGGAATGCGGTGCTTCTGAATGCCGGCGCATCTTTGTATATCGGAGGGAAAGCCGAGAGTATGGAGGACGGCATCTTGCTTGCAGCAGAACTGATTGATTCAGGAAAGGCACTGGAGGTTTTGCGGAAGTTGATCGAGGGAAGCAATCGGGGGAATTGACAGAAGGCAGGGAACAGAAGAGAGGAAGATCATCATTGGTCGCAGGAGAAGATTAAAGGAAATATCGTCAGGAGGAGAAGGATGAATCTGTTGAAACAAATATCACAAGATACGAAGAAGCGTGTGGAGCAGGCAAAAAGGGAAATCTCTTTCGAAGAAATGAAAACGCTGGCGCTTACCATGCCAAAAGGGGCGTTTGCATTTGAAAAGGCACTGCGAAAACCGGGCATCTCAATGATATGCGAGTGCAAAAAGGCGTCGCCGTCCAAAGGATTGATCGCAGAAGATTTCCCGTATATGGACATTGCAAAATGCTATGAAAACGCAGGGGCAGACGCGATTTCAGTACTGACAGAACCGAAATGGTTTCTCGGCAGAAACGAATATTTAAAAGAAATTGCAGAAAAGACGGCAGTTCCTTGTCTGCGAAAGGATTTTACGATTGATGAATATATGATCTACGAGGCGAAAGTGCTCGGAGCGTCGGCAGTTCTTTTGATCTGTTCGCTTCTGACTGAAGAAGAGATAGAGAAAGATTTGGAAATCTGTGAGCAACTGGGACTTTCGGCTTTGACGGAAGTTCATAATGAACAGGAAATTCAAATTGCACTGCGGGCAGGGTCAAGGCTGATCGGGGTGAACAATCGATGTTTGGAAGATTTTACAGTAGATCAGGATCGGAGCAGGCAGCTTCGAAATCTTGTTCCGAAAGACATTTTATTTGTGGCGGAAAGCGGAGTGAAGACAAGGAAAGATGTAGAAGCGATGGAAAAGATTGGCGCCGATGGGGTTCTGATCGGAGAGGCGCTGATGAGAGCTTCGGATAAAAAGGCGAAGCTTCGGGAACTGCGGGGGTGTATATGACGAAGATAAAATTATGCGGACTGACAAGGGAATGTGAGATAGAATGGGCAAATGCACTGAAACCGGATTACATCGGGTTTGTGTTTGCGAATGAGAGCCGACGCAAGGTGAGTTATGAAAAAGCAAAAAGATTGAAGGCTCTGCTTGATCCGTCGATTCAAGTTGTGGGAGTATTTGCAGGGGAGACGCCGGAAGTTATTGCAGAACTATCAGACAGAGGCGTGATCGATCGCATTCAGCTTCACGGAAATGAGACAGATGCCGAAGTAAGAAAGATAAAGGAACTGACGGACCTTCCGGTGATGCAGGCGTTTTGTATTACAGGAAAAGAAGCGGTTGAACGGGCAGAGGGGAGTAAGGCAGATCTTTTGCTGTTGGATGCCGGAGCCGGAAGTGGAAAAGTGTTCGACTGGAATTTGCTGAAAGGAATGAAAAGACCGTTCTTTCTGGCAGGAGGACTGACAGCGGAAAATGTGGCGAGAGCTGTTGAGAAGATCCGTCCGTACGGAGTAGACGCAAGTTCTTCTCTGGAGACGGATGGAAGGAAAGATCAGGAGAAAATGGCGGCATTTGTGGATGCAGTCAGAAGAAAGGAGACAGAGCATGACGAATAAGGCAGGGCGTTTCGGAATTTACGGAGGACAGTATATTCCGGAAACATTGATGAATGCGGTTACAGAATTAGAGGAAGCGTATAATTATTATAAAAATGATCGGGAATTTCAGGCGGAATTGCAAGAACTTTACAGAGAATATGCAAACAGACCTTCGAGATTGTATTTTGCGAAAAAAATGACGGAAACTCTCGGAGGGGCGAAAATCTATCTGAAGAGAGAAGATCTGAATCATACGGGCGCTCATAAGATCAACAACGTACTTGGGCAGGCGCTTTTGGCAAAGAAGATGGGAAAAACAAGGCTGATCGCAGAAACCGGCGCGGGACAGCATGGTGTTGCCACGGCTACGGCAGCGGCGCTGCTCGATATGGAATGTGTCGTGTTTATGGGTGAGGAAGATACGAAGCGTCAGGCGCTGAACGTATATCGGATGCGCCTTTTAGGGGCAGAAGTGATTCCGGTCGCAAGCGGAACAGCAACATTGAAAGATGCGGTGTCGGAAGCGATGCGGGAATGGACTTCCCGTATTGAGGATACTCATTATTGTCTCGGGTCAGTGATGGGACCACATCCGTTTCCTACGATCGTCCGTGATTTTCAGGCGGTGATTTCTCGGGAAATGAAAGAACAGATCATGGAAAAGGAAGGGAGACTGCCGGACGCGGTGATTGCGTGTATCGGAGGCGGTTCGAATGCTATCGGCAGTTTCTATCATTTTATCGAGGATCGCCAGGTACGGCTGATCGGATGTGAAGCGGCAGGCAGAGGAATTCATACGTTCGAGACGGCGGCTGCTGTCAATACAGGTAAAACGGGGATTTTTCACGGGATGAAATCATATTTCTGTCAGGATCAGTACGGGCAGATCGCGCCGGTCTATTCGATTTCCGCCGGACTGGATTATCCGGGAATCGGACCTGAACATGCATATCTGCACGATACAGGACGGGCGGAATATGTGCCGGTTACCGATGAGGAAGCGGTCGAAGCGTTTGAGTTTTTGGCAAGGACAGAGGGGATTATTCCGGCAATAGAGTCTGCTCATGCAGTGGCATATGCAAGGAAGATTGCCCCTGAGATGAGGCAGGATCAGATCATTGTCATTACGATTTCCGGCAGAGGAGACAAAGATTGTGCGGCGATCGCCAGATACAGAGGGGAGGATCTTTATGAGTAAGACAGGAGCAGAGCGTATTCAAGAGGCGTTTACAGCGGGAAAAGCATTTATCCCGTTTATTACTTGCGGTGATCCCGATTTAGAAACAACGGCACAGGTGGTGAAAAAGGCGGCGGAACAAGGGGCAGATCTCATAGAACTTGGGATTCCTTTTTCCGATCCTGTTGCAGAAGGATCGGTTATCCAAAAGGCGAATATAAGAGCTCTTGGCGGAGGCGCCACAACAGATAAGATATTCGATCTTGTGCGGGAACTTCGAAAAGAAGTGAACGTTCCATTTGTATTTATGACTTATGCGAATGTTGTGTTTTCTTACGGGGCAGATCTTTTTATGCGGACTTGTCGGGAGATTGGAGTTGACGGCATTATTCTGCCGGATCTGCCGTTTGAGGAGAAAGAAGAATTTGCGCCTGTATGCAGGGAATATGGCGTGGCATTAATCTCGATGATCGCACCGACGTCGGAACAAAGGATCGCTTTGATCGCAGAGGAAGCGGAAGGCTTTCTGTATATCGTTTCCAGTCTGGGCGTGACAGGAACGAGAAAGGAGATTACGACCGATGTTTCGTCGATGGTAAAGATTGTAAGAGAGCATACGAAGATTCCATGCGCTGTCGGATTCGGGATCTCTGCACCTGAACAGGCGAAAAAGATGTCGGATCTTTCAGATGGGGTAATCGTTGGCTCTGCAGTGATAAAATTTCTTGAGAAGTATGGAAAAAATGCGGCAGATCCGGTGGGGCAGTATGTAAAAGAGATGAAACAGGCGATCTTAGTGTGAGATCTTTTTGAGAAAAAATCTAGAAAAATTTGAGAAAAAATTCAGGGAAAAATCAAAAAAAGGGATTGACAAACACTTTTTCGGGGTGTATTATCCAACGAGTAAAGGCAAAGACGTCTTTGAGAGAATGGTCTCAGAGACGTCTTTTTCTTTTATAAAAAAAGATACAATTTGGGTTAAAAAGGCAAGGGCGTCTTTCATGTGCAGAAAAAGTACCGTGAAAGAGTTCCTTGCCTTTTCAAATTGGAAGGAGTGGCGTTATGAAAAATGTATCGGAATTTTTTGGATGTAAGGTTTTTGATGACAGAGTGATGAAGGCAAATTTATCGGCGAAAGTATACCAGTCATTGAGAAGAACGATTGACGAAGGTGCAAAGCTCGATATCAGTGTGGCAAACGCAGTTGCGGCGGCAATGAAAGATTGGGCAGTTGCAAACGGGGCGACACATTACACGCATTGGTTTCAGCCTCTTACCGGAGTAACGGCAGAAAAGCATGACAGTTTCATTTCTCCATCCCCGGACGGCGGAGTTATCATGGAGTTTTCGGGAAAAGAACTGATCAAAGGAGAACCGGATGCATCTTCGTTTCCGTCCGGCGGACTTCGGGCTACATTTGAGGCGAGAGGATATACTGCATGGGATCCGACATCATATGCATTTATTAAAGGAAAGACATTGTGTATCCCGACTGCGTTTTGTTCTTACTGCGGAGAAGCCCTTGACAAAAAGACCCCGCTGCTCCGTTCCATGGAGGCGCTGAATAAACAGGCGCTTCGTATCCTCCGTCTGTTCGGTCATGAAGATGTAAAATGTGTCCGCACATCGGTAGGACCGGAACAGGAATATTTCCTTATTACAAAAGAAATGTACGATCAAAGAAGAGATCTTAGATTTACAGGACGTACTTTGTTCGGTGCGAAACCTCCAAAAGGACAGGAGATGGACGATCATTATTTCGGAGTGATTAAATCACGAGTTGCCGCTTATATGGAAGAGTTAAACGAAGAACTCTGGAAACTTGGAATACTGGCAAAGACAGAACATAACGAAGTAGCTCCGGCACAGCATGAGCTGGCGCCGATCTATACAACGACGAACATTGCGACAGATCATAACCAACTGACGATGGAGATCATGCAGAAGGTTGCAGCGAGACATGGACTTGTATGTCTTCTGCATGAAAAACCTTTTGCAGGTGTAAACGGAAGCGGAAAGCACAATAACTGGTCGCTGGCGACAGATAAAGGAGTGAATTTGCTGTCACCCGGAGAGACACCTTATGAAAACGCACAGTTCTTAGTTTTCCTGTGCGCGGTGATCAAAGCTGTGGCCGATTTTCAGGATCTTCTCCGTATTTCTGTTGCAACGGCGGGAAACGATCACCGTCTCGGGGCAAATGAAGCGCCTCCGGCAGTTGTGTCGATCTTCCTGGGGGATGAGCTGAATGCGGTGCTTGAAGCGATCGAGACAGATACACCGTATGAGGGAACAGAAAAAACGCAGATGAGACTTGGAGTAAACGTTCTTCCGAAGTTCAACCGTGATACGACAGACCGCAACCGTACTTCACCGTTTGCATTTACAGGAAATAAATTTGAATTCCGTATGCTTGGTTCTTCAAACAGTATCGCATGTGCAAACATTATGCTCAACAGCGCAGTGGCAGAGAGCCTGAAGATTTATGCAGACAGACTGGAGAAAGCGGAAAACTTCGAAGAGACTTTGCATGAAATGATCCGTAAGACGATTAAGGATCACAAACATATTATTTTCAATGGAAACGGATATGATGATACATGGATCAAAGAAGCGACGGAAAACAGAGGTCTTCTCAATTATCGGACAACGCCGGATTGTATGCCGCATCTGCTTGATGAGAAAAATGTCCGGATGCTGACATCTCATAAAGTATTTTCTGAGGCAGAGCTGAAATCAAGGTGTGAGATTATGTTGGATAATTACTGCAAGACTGTACTGATCGAAGCAAATACGATGATCGATATGGCGAAGACAGAGATAGCTCCTGCGGTAAGCGCATATGCTTTGGAACTGGCGAATACGGCTGCGGCGAAAAAGTCGGTTGATGCTTCTCTGCCATGCAGTTATGAGACAGGTTTATTGAAGAAATTGGCAAGACTGGAAGAACAGATCGCGGTGAAGGCAGAAGAACTGGACGAAGCAGTCATGAAGATACAGGACGTTCAGGCAATCGAAGAGCAATCTTATATGATCCGTGATATCGCTCTCAGTAAAATGAGTGAACTAAGAGTTGCCTGTGACGAGGCAGAAACTGTGACGGCAAAGAAATACTGGCCGTTCCCAACCTATGGAGATTTATTGTTTGGCGTAAAATAGCCAGGATGGATACAGAAAGAAGGAATGAGTATGACGTATCTCATGTATTGGGATGCGGCGTTCAGAAAGGAAAACCGGAATATTGCAGGTGATGCCTACAGCGAGCGCGGGTCAGTAAGAGCCGCGCAGCGCTGTTTGCAGAACCAATATTTCCGGATGACTTAGGTTTACGGAGGTAAATTTATATGTGTTCTATTATGGGTTATTGCAGCAGCAATGCTGCTTTTGATATTTTTATGGAAGGGTTTCAAAGAACGGTGTCAAGAGGTCCTGATGACAGCAGGGTAGTCGAAGTTCAAGATGGAATCCTTGGATTTCACAGGCTGGCGATCATGGGGCTTACTCCTTCCGGAATGCAGCCGTTTCAGTTGGGAAACAGTTATGTGGTCTGCAATGGGGAGATTTACGGGTTTGAGAAATTAAAAGAAAGTCTTTCAGAAAAGTATTCTTTTGAAAGTGAGTCAGATTGCGAGATTCTTTTGCCGATGTATCGGGAATACGGAACAGAGATGTTCGCAATGCTGGATGCAGAATTTGCCTGTATTCTGTATGATGCTGATACAAGAGAATTTATTGCGGCGAGAGATCCCATCGGCATCCGTCCGCTCTATTACGGGTATGATAAAGACGGAGCTGTTATTTTTGCCAGTGAAGCGAAAAACCTGGTAGGTCTTACGGATAAGATCATGCCGTTTCCGCCCGGACATTATTATAAAAACGGTCAGTTTATCTGTTATTGCGACATTGCAAAGGCAGAGGAGGTATGCCACGATGATCTGGAAACTGTCTGCAGGAAGATCCATGACAAATTAGTTTCCGGTGTGGAAAAACGTCTTGTAGCCGATGCAAAGGTCGGTTTTTTGCTTTCAGGAGGATTGGACTCGTCTCTTGTGTGCTCCATTGCGGCAAAGAAAAGCAGCAGGCCGATCCAGACGTTTGCCATCGGGATGAGTGAAGATGCCATTGATTTGAAGTATGCAAGACAAGTTGCAGATTATATCGGAAGCGCCCATACGGAGATCTATATGACGCCGGAGCAGGTGATCTCGGACTTGGAAACAGTGATCCGTATATTGGGAACTTATGATATTACGACGATCCGCGCATCGATCGGGATGTATATGGTATGTAAAGCGATTCATGAGCAGACGCCGATCCGTGTCCTTTTGACAGGGGAGATCTCGGATGAATTATTCGGATATAAGTATACCGATTTTGCGCCGGATGCAGATGCTTTTCAGAAGGAATCCGAAAAGCGGATCAAGGAGCTTCATATGTATGACGTTTTGCGGGCAGACCGTTGTATTTCCGTCAATTCGCTGGAAGCCAGAGTCCCGTTTGGGGATTTGGATTTTGTGAAATATGTAATGTCGGTAGACCCGAAATTGAAAATGAATACTTACGGGAAGGGGAAATATCTTCTTCGCCATGCCTTTGAGGAAGACGGTTATCTTCCGGAGGAAATCCTTTGGAGAGAGAAGGCGGCATTCTCAGATGCGGTGGGACATTCAATGGTAGATTATTTGAAAGAATATGCGCGGGATAAGTACACAGATGAGGAATATGAACAGTTACGTCGAAAATATACTTACGCCACACCGTTTACAAAAGAGTCCTTATTATATCGAGAAATTTTTGAAAAGTATTATCCTGGTCAGGCAGAGATGATCGTTGATTTTTGGATGCCGAATAAGGAATGGGTGGGATGCGATGTGAACGATCCTTCGGCAAGGGTGCTCTCAAATTATGGGGATAGTGGAAAGTAAGGAAGGAAATATTATGACGAAGTATATATTTGTGACCGGAGGCGTTGTGTCCGGTTTGGGAAAAGGAATAACGGCAGCGTCGCTGGGGCGGCTGTTAAAAGCGAGAGGACTGAAAGTGGCGGCTCAGAAACTGGATCCATATATTAACGTAGATCCCGGCACAATGAGTCCTTATCAGCATGGAGAAGTGTATGTGACTGAGGACGGTGCAGAGACAGATTTGGACTTAGGTCATTATGAGCGGTTTATTGATGAGGATCTGAATAAATATTCGAATCTGACAACCGGAAAGGTCTACTGGAACGTGCTGAATAAAGAACGAAGAGGGGAATATCTCGGGTCTACGGTACAGGTGATCCCGCATATTACAAATGAGATCAAAGAGTTTGTATACCGGGTAGGGAAAAAGACAGACGCGGATGTGGTGATCACGGAGATCGGCGGTACGATCGGAGATATTGAATCTCAGCCTTTTCTGGAGGCGGTACGGCAGATTTCACTGGAAACAGGCAAAGAGAACAGCTTGTTCATTCATGTCACATTAGTTCCGTATTTGAGCGGATCAGAGGAACATAAATCAAAACCAACGCAGCATTCGGTAAAAGAACTTCGGGGAATGGGAATCAATCCTGATATTATCGTTCTTCGATCTGATCAGCCGCTGGAAGAATCTATTTTTCAGAAAATCTCTTTGTTTTGTAATGTGAAGCCGGATTGTGTGATCGAGAACAGGACGCTGCCGAATCTCTACGAAGCGCCTCTGATGTTGGAAAAATCGAATTTCTCATCTGTCGTATGCAGAAATCTTCATATAGATGCTCCGAAACCAGATCTTACGGAATGGGAACAGATGGTAGAACGGATTCATAATCGTTCAGAAGAAGTACATATCGGATTAGTCGGAAAATATATAAAGCTTCATGACGCATATCTGTCAGTGGCAGAAGCAATGAACCATGCGGGCTATGAGCGGAACACGTTTGTAAAGATCCATTGGATCGATTCGGAAAATATTACGAAGGAAAATGTCGATGAACTTCTGCAGGGGCTTCATGGCATTATTATTCCGGGCGGTTTTGGAAATCGTGGGATTGAAGGGATGATTTTAGCGGCAAAATATGCCCGCGAAAATAGAATCCCTTATTTTGGTATTTGCCTCGGTATGCAGATTGCGGTGATTGAATTTGCGAGAAATGCAGCAGGGATTCAGGATGCTCATTCAGGAGAATTTGACGAACAGTGCGCCCATAAGGTGATTGATTTCATGCCGGGTCAAAGTGAAGAGATCAATAAGGGCGGAACATTGCGGCTTGGAAGTTATCCTTGCAGCATTAAAGCAGGGACGATGCTGGAAAAATGTTACGGCGTAAGCGAGATTCGGGAACGTCATCGCCATCGGTATGAACTGAATAATAAGTATCGGGAAGAACTGACGATGGCGGGGCTTGTGATCAGCGGCACATCGCCGGATAACAGGCTGGCAGAGACGGTGGAACTTTCGGATCATCCGTTTTTTGTCGGCGTACAGTTTCATCCGGAATTCAAAAGCCGCCCGAATCAGGCGCATCCGTTGTTTAAAGGATTTATTACTGCGGCATTAAATCAGGCAAAATCCATTCCGGCCGATGATGCGGATTCGGCGAGATAACAGGAGGACATAAAAAGATGGCTGTTCATGAAGAATGCGGTGTGTTCGGTGTGATGGGAACAAAGAAACAAAGTGTGGCAGAATTGGTTTATTATGGACTTTATGCACTTCAGCACAGAGGGCAGGAAAGCTGTGGGATCGTTGTAAATGATGACGGGGATTTTTTCGCTTATAAAGATCTGGGACTTGTCAGCGAAGTGTTTTCAAAAGATACGCCAGGACATTTTCCACAGGGAAATATAGCGGTCGGACATGTACGATACGGAACGACCGGAGGGAATACGAGGAAGAATTGCCAGCCGATCGAAGTTAATCATCAAAAGGGCAAAATGGCGCTGGCGCACAACGGCAATTTGACGAATGCGTTAAAACTGCGCGACAGGCTGGAACTGTCGGGAGCAATCTTTCATACGACAAGTGATACAGAAACGATTGCTTATGTGATCACGAGGGAGAGACTTATGACACCGAGTATCGAAGAGGCGGTAAGCAATACAATGAATTTGCTGGAAGGTGCATATTCCCTTATCTTAATGTCTTCGACAAAGATGATCGCCGCGCGGGATCCCTATGGGTTCAGACCTCTTTGTTATGGTCGGATGCCGGATGGAACTTATGTGGCGGCATCGGAAAGCTGTGCGCTGGCGGCGGTCGGAGCAGAGTTTATTCGGGACGTACTGCCGGGAGAGATTTTGGTATTTACGGAAAATGGTGTGGAATCCAGGAAGGAACATTGTGGGAAACAGAAGAAAACAACATGCATTTTTGAGTATATTTATTTTGCCAGACCTGATTCGACTATTGACGGAGTATCTGTGCATGAGGCGCGCAGGAAAGCAGGAGAATTACTGGCAAAAACAGATCCGGTGGACGCGGATATCGTGATTGGTGTTCCTGACAGCGGTTTGGACGCCGCTTTGGGATATGCACGAAAATCAGGCATCCCTTATGGGATTGGTCTGATCAAAAACAAATATATCGGAAGAACCTTTATCTTCCCGGGCAAGAAAGAAAGGATGGATCAGGTTCGGATTAAGTTAAGTCCGGTGAGAAGCGTGATAGAAGGAAAGAAAGTCGTGCTGATCGATGATTCTATCGTAAGAGGCACGACAAGCAAGCGGATCGTGAAACTTCTGCGCGACGCAGGGGCAAAAGAGATCCATATGAGGATTTCATCGCCGCCGTTTCTTCATCCGTGTTATTACGGAACAGATATTGATTCAGAGGAAAATCTAATCGCCAGTCATCACAGCACGGAAGAGATCGCTAAGATGATAGAGGCGGATACACTGGCGTATCTTAAAGTGGAAAAACTGGGAGAGCTGATCGGGAGTCAAGCGTATTGCGCTGCCTGTTTTCATGGAAGATATCCGACGCAGATACCGGAAGATACCCGTAAAGATCGGTTTGAAGGGAAACTTTTAAAAGGCGTTTCAAAAGGGATATAAAGGGATGTAAAAAGAAAAATGACATTAAAAGATCAGGTGGAAGGGAGAAAAAAGAAAATGATTAAACCGAATATGCATTATGGAGAGTTAAAGGATTCTTATCTCTTTTATAATATAGCACAGAAAACAAAGGCTTATGAACAGGAACATCCCGGAACAAAACTTTTGCGGATGGGGATAGGAGACGTTTCGCTTCCGCTGTGTGACGCTGTGATTAATGCGCTTCATGAAGCGGTGGAAGATCAGGCGTCAAAAGAAAGTTTTCACGGATATATGCCGGAGTGCGGAGCGCCCTTTTTAAGAGAAACGGTTGCAGATTATTATAAGAAGAGAGGGGTATCGCTGTCGGCAGAAGAAGTTTTCGTCTCAAGTGGAGCAAGCGATGAGCTGGGCGATCTTTTGGATCTGTTTGACCGTTCGGATTCCGCTCTTGTAATTGAGCCATCTTATCCAGCTTATGTAGATGCGAATATAATGGCAGGCAGGAAGATCATTCATTTGACATCTTCAGAAAAGAATGGATTTCTGCCGGTACCGGACAGTGAAACAAGGGCAGATCTGATCTATCTGTGTTCGCCGAACAATCCGACAGGAGCTGTCTTTTCAAAGGAACAACTTCAGGCGTGGGTGGATTTTGCAAATGAGAATGGTTCTGTGATCCTTTTTGATGCGGCATATGAGGCATTTATAGAAGAAGAAACGTTTCCTCACAGTATTTTTGAATTGCGGGGAGCACAGACATGTGCGATCGAAATCTGTTCTTTATCAAAGACGGCAGGGTTTACCGGAACAAGACTTGGTTATACGATTATTCCGAAAGCCTTGAATCGGAGCGGAATGAATCTGAATGAAATGTGGGTGCGGAATCGAACGACGAAAACAAACGGCGTTTCCTATATTATCCAAAAAGGCGGAGCGGCAGTTTTTACAGAGGAAGGACAGAAACAGATTCACGAGAATATTCAGGTGTACAAGCAAAATGCAAAAGTGTTGATGGAGACGCTGGATCAGCTCGGAATTTGGTACTGCGGAGGAAAAAATGCGCCGTATATTTGGATGAAGTGTCCGAACGGAATGGGAAGCTGGGAGTTTTTTGACTATCTTCTCAGAGAGATTCAGGTAATAGGAACACCGGGCGAAGGGTTCGGAGCCTGTGGGGAAGGGTACTTCAGGTTTTCTACATTCGGATCTGCGGAAGATACAAAAGAAGCGGCAAAACGGCTGTTTAAACTGCTCGGGGGAACATGCTGATGAGAGGATTTAGGATAGGTTTATAAATTTCTTATAAGAATCCGGTAGATGTTGTTCCTGTAGCGACATATACATATAATGAAAAAAGTATGTGCAGGAAAGACTGTGCAGGAAAAACGCAGTTGTTCAGGGGGATGAATGAGTCAAAAACTGGAGAATCTATTAAATCTGGCATTGGATGCGAACGAAGGAGAACGCCGAAGGTCAGAAGAACTGGATGTTGGATATGACAGAGAAGAAAATGTGTGGGAACTGATCGTGAAATATTCGGGATCGATTGAAGGGATCAGACAAACAGCGCGTTCAGTTACAGAACTTCTAAACGGATATGCGATTGTCTTGATAGAAGAGGAACGGATTGAACAGATGGCGCAGCTTCCTGAAGTGGAGTTTGTAGAAAAACCGAAAAGTTTGTATTTTCAGGCGGATGTAGGGCGGGCAGTGTCGTGCATCAATGTTGTGCAAGAGACACCGCTGTCTTTACGAGGGGAAGGAACGCTGATCGGGATTGTTGACAGCGGGATTGATTATGAGAATTTTGATTTCAGAAATGAAGATGGAACAACGCGGATTGTGTCTCTGTGGGATCAGGCTGCCGAAGGAACGCCGCCGCTGGGATATTCGGCAGGGGCAGAGTATACGCGGGAGCAGATTAATGCCGCGCTGGCAGAAGAAGACCGAGAAACGCGCAGACAGATGGTGAAAACAGCGGATATCAGCGGTCACGGAACTGCGGTGGCAGGAATCGCCGCAGGAAATGGTTCTGGCAGCGAAGGCCGCAGATTCCGCGGAGCTGCTCCGGAGGCAGAATTGATTGTTGTGAAAATGGGAGCGCCGAGAGAAGGCGGATTTCCAAGGACAACAGAATTGATGCGAGGAGTGGATTATGTTATTCGTAAAGCAATGGAACTTCGTCGTCCTGTTGCGATTAATATCAGCTTTGGAAACACATATGGCTCTCATGACGGAACTTCTCTTGTAGAACGGTTTTTAAATGATATTGCAGATATGTGGAAAAATGTTATCTGCATCGGGAGCGGGAACGAGGGGACGACGGCAGGACATGCGGCGGGAGTCGTGCGCTCCCAGATGCCGGAGACAGTAGAGTTTGCCGTTCAGCAAAGAGAACCGACATTAAGTGTTCAAATATGGAAATCGTATGTTGATGAGATTGGAGTTACGGTGATTAGCCCGTCGGGAAAACAGACAGGAGTGTTTGATGAATTTTTAGGGGCGCAGCGGTATGTGCTCGGAGATACAGAACTTTTGGTTTATTATGGAGAGCCGAAACCTTATAGTGTAAAACAGGAAATCTATCTCTCTTTGCTTCCGAGAAATCAATATGTGGAAAGCGGAGTATGGAAGATCGTCCTGACCCCGGGACGCATTGTGGGAGGGGAATATCAGATGTGGCTTCCGGCGCAGTCAGCGTTGAATGTCGGTACAGCATTTCTGAAACCGAATAGTATGTCGACATTGACGATCCCTTCTACGGCATCCCTTGCAGTGACCGTGGCTGCTTATGATGCCAGAACGTTTTCTTATGCTGATTTTTCAGGGCGGGGACCGGCAGGGGCATATGAAGGGGAAAATGTGCTGAAACCTGATATAGCTGCACCCGGTGTACGTGTGATGGCTCCCGTCCCGGGCGGGGGATATCAGGCGTTCAGCGGAACATCTTTTGCAGTTCCATTTGTAACAGGAAGCGCGGCGCTTTTGATGGAATGGGGGATTGTCAGAGGAAACGATCCGTATCTCTATGGGGAAAAGGTGAAGGCGTATCTGAGGCGGGGAGCGAGACAGCTTGCGGGATATGAGCGGTGGCCGAACGCTCTGCTTGGATATGGTGCGCTGTGTGTGAGGGATAGTCTGCCATTTTAAAAATAATATTGACATGTGTAAGAAAAAATGCAATATTATGTGTAATAAGAAATGCATTGGGGAAAATATGAGAGAGAATACATATATAAAAATCGAAACATTATATAGAAAATACAGAGGTTATGTAGAAACAAGAGATCTTTTGGCAGAAGGATTTTCCAATCGCCAGATTTCCACTTTAGTGAATGAAGGTTATTTACAAAAGGTGTGCTATGGACATTATTGGCTTTCAGGTAAACAATGTAAGAAGCCATTCGATTATAAATGTATCGAAGTGAGTCTAAGCAATCCTGATGCAGTTATTTGTATGAATAGTGCACTTTACTATCAGGGAGTATTGTCTGCTGAACCAAATTACTTATCTGTAGCCACAGAAAGAACAGATCGAAGTATGATGAAAATGGAGTTTAAGATACAAAGGCATTATTTTTCAAATAGAAATTTTAATATTGGAATAAGAAAACAAGAAACGGAGTTTGGAACATATAATATTTATGATATTGAACGTTCAGTTTGTGATTTGTATCGCTTAGAAGGGGAAACAGAAATAGAAGTAGAGATCGTAAAGAACATAAAGGAAAATAAATATTTGTATAATCGTTTCTTGAAATATGCAGAAGTACTGCAGATAAAACGGGGATTGTAAGAGAGGATATGCTTATGAGAAGAGGGGATAATGCATGAAAAACAGAATTATAGATGTTCAAAATGTAAAAATTACTATTTCAAAAGAAGAATTAGATGATTATATCTGCATTACAGATATTGCAAAGGCAAAGTCAAATTCTGCCAGAGCGGCAGATGTAGTGCGAAATTGGTTGAGAAATCGTGGAACATTAGAATATCTGTCTGTATGGGAACAAATATATAATCCGGATTTTAAAGTGTTCGAATCTGAACACTTTAAAAAGCAAGCGGGATTATTGACATTTACTCCCAGTGTTTCTGAATGGATTAATAAAACAAACGCTATAGGATTACATGTAAAACGTGGAAAGTATGGAGGAACTTTCGCCCATAAAGATCTTGCTTTTGAGTTTGCATCTGCGATTAGTCCGGTGTTTAAATTATATCTGATAAAAGAATTCCAACGCTTGAAGGAAGAAGAAAACAACTCGAGACAGATAGAATGGAATGCGAAACGTTTTCTCAGCAAAAGTAATTATTTGATTCAGACAGATGCAGTGAAGAATTATTTGCTTCCACAGATAAATTATATGGAAAATCTACAGTGGTTGGCATATGCAGAAGAAGCAGACATATTAAACGTGGCACTATTTGGATTTACAGCGAAAGCATGGAGAGAAGCCAATCCAGAATTGGCAAAAAAGAGTAATGTCAGAGATTTTGCCACCATTAACGAATTGACAGTACTTTCTAACCTGGAATCTCATAATGCACAGATGATTAAAGAGGGAAAAGGGAAGGAAGAGCGATTTAAGAGTTTACAGGAAATTGCTGAATATCAACTGAATGTTCTGAACACAGCAGAGCAGATAAAAAAGATAGAAATCTGTGACAATGACGTAACATCCTCGGGGGCGTTGTGTCTTCGCGACAGTCTTCCGATATGATGTATCGGTTTGGTTGAATAAATGAGAAGAATGCAGTAAGATATCAGTGTAGATTGATAGACTTACGAAAAATGTGCAGAATAATCAGTGAAAGAAACTGACCGGGAGAAAATGACATGAAATCACTTCTTATTTATTTGAAAAATTATAGGAAAGAGACGATTCTGGCACCTTTGTTTAAGATGCTGGAAGCGTCTTTTGAACTGTTCGTACCGCTTGTTATGGCATCGGTTATTGACATTGGAATTGCACAAAAAGACAGTGTATATATTGTGAAAATGTGTCTGGTTTTAGTTGCGCTTGGAATCATCGGGCTTATTTGTTCTCTGACCGCACAGTACTTTTCTGCAAAAGCCGCGGCGGGGTTCGGAACAGGGGTGCGTCATGCGTTGTTTGCACATATTCAGCATTTGGGTTTTTCGGAGATGGATGAGATCGGGAGTTCAACGCTTGTGACGCGCATGACAAGTGATGTCAATCAGACGCAGGCAGGAGTGAATCTTGTTCTCCGTCTTTTTTTGCGTTCCCCGTTTATTGTGATCGGAGCAATGGTCATGTCGTTTATGGTGGATGTCAAAGCGGCGTTTGTTTTCGTTGTAGTTATTCCGCTTTTGTCGGTTGTTGTATTTGGCATTATGATGATCACAATGCCTCTTTATAAAAAGGTGCAGTCCTATTTGGACGGAATCCTTTTAAAAACGCGGGAAAATCTTATTGGAGTGAGGGTGATCCGTGCATTTAATAAGGAAGAACAGGAAAAGGATGCTTTTGAAGAAAATAACCGCCTGCTTACAAAGGAGCAGAAATTCGTTGGAAGAATTTCCGGGCTTATGAACCCGTTGACGTATATCATTGTAAACGGAGGCATCATAGCGCTTATTTATATTGGGGCGATCCGTGTAAATATAGGAAGTTTGACTCAGGGAGAGGTAGTGGCGCTTGTCAATTATATGTCTCAGATCCTTGTAGAACTTGTAAAGCTGGCGAATCTGATCATTACGGTGACGAAGGCGGCTGCCTGTGGGAAGCGGATCGAAGCGGTTTTGTCAGTAAAACCGGAAATGAAATCAGGAAACATTTTGTGTGCCGAACATTTTCCGAAAGAGAAGGAATTTTATTCTTATTCAAAGAAAGCGGCGCTTTCAAATGAACAAACAATTCCGGCAGTAGAATTTTCGCATGTATCGCTGACATATAACAATGCGGGAGCAGCTTCTTTGAAGGATATATCGTTTCGGGCGATGCCGGGAGAGACGATCGGCATTATCGGAGGAACGGGTTCCGGGAAATCCTCGATCGTAAACATGATTCCGAGATTTTATGATGCGTCGGAAGGAGAAGTGAAAGTTTTCGGGCATAATGTAAAAGAATATGAGATTGAAAGTCTGCGGAGTCATATCGGCACAGTCCTTCAAAAAGCGGTTCTGTTTAAAGGAACGATCGAGGATAATCTTCGGTGGGGAGATGAAGGCGCATCGGAAGAAACATTGGAAGAAGCGCTTGAAATCTCGCAGGCGAAAGAGTTTGTTGACTCAAAACCCGGAAGACTTGATTTTATGATAGAGCAAAACGGAAGAAATCTGTCAGGCGGACAGAAACAGCGTTTGACGATTGCAAGAGCGCTTGTGAGAAAACCGGATATTCTGATATTGGACGACAGTGCGTCGGCGCTCGATTTTGCAACTGATGCAGCGCTTCGCGATGCAATTAAAAATATGAAAGAAAACCCGACCGTATTTCTTGTTTCTCAAAGGGCGGCATCGGTTCGATATGCAGATCAGATTATTGTGCTGGAAGATGGGGAA